>NZ_JAWQUO010000013.1:0-16325 GCF_033446605.1 Iodobacter sp. CM08
ATGTCGGCGCTTGGTGCTTGCATGCGCAAATTGGTTCACCTGTGCTTCGGCGTCCTGAAAACACAAAAAAAATATCAAGCTGAGTATCAAAATGCTTGACCGGCAAGACGGTATCTACAAAACCCTAAGCCGCCTTCAATGCCGCTGCCAACCCGCTTTGCCGAGTAGCTTGTTTGCTAATGGCTTTGCTCAGCACTTCGTTGCTCCCCCAAATTTCTACTCTTTGCTTGGCGCGGGTGAGGCCGGTGTAGATGAGGCTGCGGCTGAGTAGCTCGTGGGCTTGGTTGGGCAATAATAGAATAACGGTGTCAAATTCTGAGCCTTGGCTTTTATGCACGGTAAGGGCCAGTGCAGTTTCGTGGCTGGGGAGGCGGGCGGGGCTGAACCAGCGCAGGGTGTTGCCTTCCCCTTTAAAGGCCACGCGGGGTGCGCCCTCGATGATAAAGGTCAGGCCAATGTCGCCGTTATAGAGCTGTACGCCATAATCATTTTGGGTGATGAGGATGGGGCGGCCTGCGTACCACACATCGGCTGAAATCAGATTTTTGGCCCGCCAGTGATCTTCTAGCTGCTGATTAATGCCCAGCACCCCAGCAGGGCCTTCGCGTAAGGCGGTAAGGATGCGGAAGGTATCAAAGGCGGTAAACGCGGTTACCACATCGCTTTGCTGCACGGCTTGCCAATAGGCTTGGTAGCCGCTATCACAGCGTGCTAATAGGTTTTTGCTGTTGGCTTGCCAGCCTAATTCAGGCTCGGCTTCGGCGAATAAATCGTTGGGTTGCAGCAGGGCTAATGCGCCTTTGGCATCCCCGGCATTGACTAAACTGGCTAGCTTGCCAATGCCGCCACCTGCGGCAAAACGGTGGCTGTGTTGTAAGGTCATAATGGCATTGCCCACACAGCTACTTGCGCCTTTGCTGGGTAAAATCTCTACGCCACTGGCGGTTTTTAAGGCAGCTATAAACGCGGGGTTAGGCGCTTTTAAGCTGCATAATTCGGCAAATACCGCCCCCGCATCTACCGCATCGAGCTGATCTTTATCGCCTAATAAAATAAGCCGAGCATCTACGGGCAGCGCATCCAGTAGCTGCGCCATCAGCGCCAGATCAATCATCGATGCTTCATCTACCACCAGCACATCCAGCGCCAGCGGATTATCTTTGCCGTGCTTAAAACTACCATCGGGCCGTGGCCCCAGTAAGCGGTGCAGGGTGGATGCTGTTTCGGGGATTACCGTCAGTGTTGCTTCATCAACAGCTAGATCACATTTTCTTTCCCTTACCGATTCACTCATTCTGGCGGCGGCCTTACCGGTGGGGGCGGCCATTTTGATATTTAAACTGTTATTCGCCACGATTTGTAAAGCCGCCAAAATCCGCAGCACGGTGGTGGTTTTACCCGTGCCTGGCCCGCCAGAAATTACCGTTAGCTTTTGCATCACTGCTGCGGCTGCGGCGGCTTTTTGCATATCTGGGCGGATGGCAGCTGGGGGGAATAGGTGATCGAGCAAGGGGGCGAGTTGCTGCAAATCGACCGCGCACTTTGCCTTGGCCAACTGGCTTAATTTTTGCGCCACCGAGCTTTCATACCACCAATAACGGGTAAGGTAGAGCCGGTCTTTATCCTGAGTTAAAGGCTTAAACTCGCCAGGCCTGCCTATCAGTGGGCTACTTAATGGTGCGGTCCTAATACAACTATGCCCAGCCGCCAAGGCCGCACATAGCTTAGCCAGCGTGGTTTTAAACTCATCCGATTGCGGCCCGCAAAGGCGTTCAAAACTACGGCTTAATTCAAAGGCAAAGTCAGGCATGGTGGAGTCCAGAGTGGTGGTGCGTAGCAAAACCTAAATCTTAAAATCTGTGGTTCAATATTTGGGTTTATTGGTCTGCTTACTCAAAAAATCAGGCACTTTGGCGGCGGCTAGTTTTTCGATGTGGGTGAGTAGGGATAGGTTGATGTGGGCTTGCTGGCAGGTTTTAGCCAAGTGTTTGGCGATATGGATCAGCAAATGCGCTGAGACTTCTGCATCGGCTTCGGCCCTGTGGGCGGTGCCTTGAAAGCGGATACCTAGGCTTTGGGCGATGGTGGCGAGCTTGTAATTGCTCATGCCGGGAAACAGCCGCCGGGATAATTTAAGCGTGCAAAACAGCCCTTGATGGCGTGGGATCAGATGAACCCGCTGGCTTTCGGCTAATAAAAACTTGGCATCAAAGCTGGCGTTATGCGCCGAAAGGGCGTTATCGCCAATAAATTCGATCAACGCTGGAACCACCTCGCTGGCTGGTGGAGCCTTGTTGACCATGGCTTGGCTGATGCCGGTGAGCTGAGTAATAAAAGCGGGAATACGCACGCCGCAATTGACTAAGGATACAAAGCGATCCGTAATCTGCCCGTCCACAATCCGCAGCGCAGCTACTTCGGTAATACGGTCATAGCTGCTGCTAATGCCGGTGCTTTCAAAATCTAGCATCACGATGGGGCGGTTAAATGAACTCATAAATCCTTTGAATAAATATTTATAACGTGGGTGGGCACCCGTGCCCACGCGGCGATGTTTAATCCGTCATGTAGGGTGGGCACGAGTTTGTGCCCACGCGTTTTGGGTGATATTGCCAAGCTATGCGCCGCAATAAGCCGCAATGTTACGCGTGGGCACAGGTGCCCACCCTACACTACAGACTTTAGGTTTTTACAATATCCCCCATCAACGCCGCTTCTATCTGATCCAATAATTCCATACTTGGGCGCTTGAAGTAGACGCCGCTTTGGCCGTTTTGCTCCCCCATGCCACGCATAAATAGGTAGTACACGCCGCCGAATTGCTCATCCGTAAAGCTAGGCAAACGCTGGCGTAAAAAGCGGCGTACGGCGGCGCTGTAGATAAGGTATTGCAGATAGTAGTGGTGCTGCGCCATGGCGGGGATGAGTTGTGCGGGGGCGTAATCGGCCACGCTATTGCCTAGCCAATTGCTTTTGTAATCCAAAACGTAATAAGCGCCTTGGTATTCAAATACCAGATCAATAAAGCCTCTTAAAAAGCCGTTGATATGAAAGAAATCTAGCTGCTCTGCGGCCTGTTTAAATGCGCTAGGCAGGCTGGGGTGCTGCAGCGCTGCGATTAGGCTGGCGCTTTTACAGTGGCCTACGGCGTAAGTGAATTCCATTTCGGCCACGCGTGCCGATTTGGGGATGTCACATAGCCGTAGCGCCTTGCCGTCCAATGCCGTTGCCACGGTGTTTTGCACCATTTGGCTGACCACTTCTAGCCAGTGTGGCGGTATGCCATGCCGCTCTAATTGTTTGGCGACCTCTAGGTTTAATGCATCGATATCTTGCCAATCCCACTCTTCTAAAATGGCGTGCAGGCAAGTTCCGGCCACGGTGGCGGCGGCTTCTCGCTCTGGAAAGCTAAAGATGGAGCGCTCTGTGCTGATCTCTGGCGCACTGCTTTGGCTATCGTGATCTGGGCCTTCCGTAGCGTGGTGGCGTTGATTAGACGTTAAGCCAGAAAAGCTGGCGACTCGCCAAGTGGGGTAAAGCGTTTTACCGTGATAAGGCTTAAATAGCAGAGGCTCGCTTGCCGCCGCTTTTAGCCCAAAGCGGCCTTGGGGCGCGGCTTGTATGGCAAACACTTTGGGCTGATCTGCGCAGAGCTGGCTGATATCGCTAAGCAGGCTTTGGTGATCGTAGGCTTTGAGTTGTTCCTTTTGTGCCTCCAAAGGATCATCCGTTTCAGCTTGAATAGGGTGCAGCAACCATGCTAGCGCTGATTGATAGAGGCCATCCGTGGCGGCGGCTCCGCTGCTGGTTCTTAAACCCACATTGCCCCACACCACATAGCAGCGGTTCCGCGCGCGGGTTAGGCCCACGTACAGCAGGCGTAGTTTTTCTTCAAAGGCTTCGCGCTTGGCGTGCTCTTTGTGGCTATCAAAATCTTCGCTGCCTAAATCTAACCACGCTTGCTTATCGGCATGAAAACGCACCGAGCTACTTTGGCGGCCCAGCAGGCGGCCATCCCATAAAAAGGGGCAAAACACGATGGGATATTCCAGCCCCTTGCTGGCGTGTAAGGTAACAATACGCACGCGGTCTTCGTCACTTTCTAGCCTGAGCAAGGCTTCATCGCCTGCGTTGCGGCTTTGGCGGCTAAACCAAGCTAAATGTTGCTCAAGGCCCGTGGCTTTGTGCGCTTGTAATAGCTCAGCTAATTGCAATAAATTAGTCAGCCGCCGTTCGCCCTCGCTTAGGGATAACAGCCGCTGCGCCACATTGCGCCCATCTTGGCCCTGGTATTCCAGCCACTCTCTAAACATGGGGATAAAACCTTGGCTTTGCCAGAGTTTTTTCCAATGGGCAAAGGCATCCGATATATGATCCCAGCCGCTGATTTCTAGCCGTAGCAGGTCGGCTGCACTTGAGCCAAGCAGGGTAGAAATCAGCGCAGCCCGCAGCAAGCCTTGGTTAGCAGGCTCGGCAATGGCGGCCAGCACGCCGTATAAATCCCGCGCCTCTTGCGATTCCCAAACGCTATCCCTTACCCGCAGCACGCTGGCGATACATCGGCTACTGAGCGCATCTTGCATGGTTTTGGCTCGGAAACGATCCGGCACCAGCACCGCAATATCGCCGCCAGAGAGGGCTTTTTCTACGCCTGTGCCGCGCATGGTGGCCACGCCGCTCAGTAGCTTTTCAATCTCTGCCGCTGTGATTTGGGCGGCTAGGTGGTTAGCGGCCTCTTTGCCCCAACTAATTTGCAGGCCTTTTTCTGAGACTTGCTCTGGCTCGGGCAAAAACTGAAAACAAAATGGCGCGCTGACGCCATCCTCTCCGGCGATATGTAATTCTGGCCGTGGTTTATCTGCGGCCTTTACCGCTGTAAAGCTGACGTGTGGGTCAACAAAGGCTTCCTTCGGCCTTAAAAATAAGCTATTCACTGCGGTGACTAAATGGGGCACCGAGCGCTGGTTGGTGTCTAGGCTTTCTTTGGCCTCAACCAGTTTTTCGGCTTGGTGATAGGCGTGAATATCCGCGCCGCGAAAGCTGTAAATCGCCTGCTTAGGATCGCCCACTAAAAACAGCGGGGTGCTGCCATCGCTAAACACGCGGGAAAAAATATCGTACTGAATACCATCGGTGTCTTGAAACTCATCAATCAGCGCGGCTTTATAACGGCGGCGGATGGCAAGCGCCAAGCGATCGCCCTCTTGCAAACCTTGCCAAACGCGTAGCAACAGATCGTTAAAGGAGAGCTGCTGGCGGCGGGCTAGGCGCTCTGGTAGCTCGCTATCGCAGCGGCGGCGCAGCTCGGCCAGGGCGTGTTTTTCTTTAAGCTGACAAATGCCGCTTAAATCGTTGATTAAGCCCGCTAGCGCTTCTACCGCATCAAAAAACGCATGGCTGGGCGCTGTGCCAGTTTTTGCTGTGCCGCTGGCTAGTTTACTGCTGCTTAATTTGGCTAACTCCTTGCTGTCGATATCCTGCCAACCGCCATTGCTGGCGATATGGTCATCAATCAGCAAAAAGACTTTTTCTAGCTGCTCTGGCTTATAGCTGGTTTGCTTGAGCTCTTTTTTAGCTGACATCTCGAGCAGCATGGCGCGGATGGAGGCGGCGTTTTCTAGCCAAAGCCGTTGATAGTTGCTAAGAGCGGGGGCAAGGGCGCTAGCCAGCTCTCGGCTGTCTGGCAATGGAGGCAGTGCCACGGTGTGCAGTAAGGGTTGGCCTAGATGGCCATACACCACCCGCAGCCATTCCTCTGGGCTGGCCTTACTTTTTAATAGGTATTCGGTGTAAGCGCTATCGGCTGGGTAAACCTGCTCGCGCCAAAAATCGGCGGCGATTTCATCCAGTACGGGGCCAATATCGCTCAGAATCTCCATGCCAAAATCGGCACCGCTTTCAAACGCCGATTGCACCAATACCCGCTGGCAAAAAGCGTGGATGGTATGAATGGCCGCCTCGTCTAGGCTAGCAATGGCGCGTTGTAGGCGGCGGATGATTTCTGGGCGGCGCTCACGGTGCTGATCGAGCAGCGTTTGGCAAAAAGGATCGAGTGCCTCATTGCCCTCAAATGATTCCAATACCTCGGCTAGCCGACCACGAATCCGATCGCGCAGCTCGGCGGTGGCGGCTTCGGTAAAGGTGACTACCAAAATCTCTGGCACGCGTAAGCCGTGCTCAATCACCAGCCGAGTATATAAACCGGTAATCGTCCAAGTCTTCCCCGTCCCCGCGCTGGCCTCAATCATATGCGGGCCTGCTAATGGCATATCAAATAGGTTTAAGGGGCGAAGATGCATGATGATTCCTGATGGGGCGGAGGATGAGCGGTGAGGGGATTATAAAGGGCTTGGGCGGGCGCGTCTTAGCGTTAGCTGACAATGCTGCACGGAAAAATACTGCTTTTTGCTAATGAAATAGCTACAGCGTGTTGCCCTAGCGTAGCCGTGAAGCAACCGTCAATAGGCTCTAGGCATTGTTCGTAGTGCCGTGGTGGCAAGTATAATAATTTATTGTGTAAGTTAAAAAATAATTAATTTTATATAAAATTTCTTATGTTGAAAGTATTTTCAGTAAGTTACAATGTTTGTGTGTAATTTTGCACATGTGGATTTGTAAAAAAATGATAAGAAAATTATTGCTTATATCAGCAATCGCACTGAGTACACCAGTCATTGCCCAGCCATCGCTTGGTAATGAGGCGGTGATGGCAAGCAGCCCATTTGAAGTCAGTTACAAAGAAACCAGCAATTGGGGGAGTGGTTTTAATGGCCAATTTACGGTTAAAAATACGGGCAACACAGCCATTAAAAACTGGGTACTCCGTTTTAATTGGCAGAGCAATATCACCAGCATCTGGGAAGCCAGGCTTATTTCTCGTGATGTAGCGGCGGGTTTGTACACCATGAGCGATAGCGGCTGGAATGCGAGCATAGCACCAGGTGCCAGTGTTAGTTTTGGTGTGGGTGGAGTGCCTAGCGCTACTGCACCAAACAATTTTGATCTTAATGGCTTATCTATAGCCAAATTCGAAAACACAGATTTTGAGAAAAGTTTAAGTAGCTGGTCTATCGAGCAAGGGCAGGTTATTCCAGGGCAAATCCGTGTTGAAGAAGGGGTAGGCCGCAATAATAGTAAGGGGCTGGTGATTGATCACGCTGGCATGCGGAATGTGACTGCCGTATACCAAACAGCGAGTGGATTGACACTAGGGCAAGCTTATGTCGCCTCGGCATGGGTAAAAATGGAGAATGTGCAGCCCAAACAAGGGGCGGATACGGGAGTTATTCTTACTTCATGGAAAAAATGGGCTTACGGAGAGGGGGGCACTAGTAGCGAAGGCTCAACTGGCACGAGTGATTGGCGTAAGCTGGAATACACTTTTGTCGCCAATGCACCTACTCATGACTTGGCGGTCAAGCTAGGGCAGTGGAGTAGTGAAGCATCGGGCAAGGCTATTTTTGATGATTTTAAAATTGAAAAGCTGCATGAAACACGTAACAGCCTTAAGCATCTGAGCTTTCAATTACTTAAAAGTGATTTTACGGCTATTAATGACAGCCAGTGGGGCGCGTGGATGACGCGGCTTGATTCCGCTTACGAGGCTTACCAAGAGCTGGTTGGCAGTGCGCCCTTTAAAGGCGAGCGAATGAAAATATTAGGCGTTACACAATACCCAGGTGGCTGGGCGGTAGCGGGGAATCCTATTCTATGGATGGAGCAATATGTTCCCGAGAGCCTAGCGCGGGCCAATGTCAATAATGACTGGAACTTTGGCATTATGCATGAAATGGGGCATAACTTTGATCTGGATTATCGCTGGGTTTGGGGAGGATCTGGGGCAGAATTACTGGCTAATTTTAAGATGTATTATGTGGTCGAAACGCTGGGCGCGGTGGTTTATCCTAATGATCAAGGCTACCGTGGTGCTGGCTTGCGCGAGTTTTACTACAATAAATGTGATGATCTTAACCAAGACCGCGTATGCGATATCAATGGCGACACTATCACCGCTCGCCTGATCCGTATCCGCTTTAAGCTTGGCAATTGGGACGCGTATAAAAAGACTTTCCGCGAAATTCAAGCCCTGCCTGCGGCCCAAGCGCCTCAGAGTAATCGTGCTAAATTTGATTTGTTTGTCGACGTACTTAGCCGCCATTCTTCTCTTAATATTCGTGCCGAATTCACTCCCGAAGAGCTTGCCTTTATTGCTGCGGATCATAAAGACTAATGAACCGCTCTGATTAACAGGGGAAACCCAAGCCTATTTACATTGGCGTGTTTTGTAAGGGGCGGCGGTAGCCGCTCCTACGCCAGTCTTATCAACTTAAGGGAATGAGGGCTTAGGCTTTATCATGTAACCCAGTTGAGTGGGCTGCGTTTTTTTTGATCTTGGTGCATCATCTCCGTTTGATTAAATTGAGATGAAACGCGTAGCCAGTCTTAACCCTTAAGCTGTTCAAGAGGCCTTATGACTTCTTTTCAAGAGCATATCCGCAGCGCCATGCAGCCGCTTGCCAATGATGCTGCAGCCATCGCCATGCGCGCCTATCAGCGTGATCAGTTTGAATTTTTAGGCGTGGCCGCTCCCGCGCGGCGGGCCGCAACGATGCCTTTAATTAAAGAATTAAAGCCAGTCAGTGCCAAATCTTTAATTGCTGAAGCGCAAGGCCTGTGGGATTTGCCGCAGCGCGAATACCAATATATCGCCGTGGATTTACTAGCAAGGCACGTCAAAATCTTAAGCGGTGAAGATATCCCTGCCTTACTCCACTTAGCCTTGCAGAAATCTTGGTGGGATACGGTGGATGGTTTGGTGAAAGTGGTTGGGGCGATTGTGAAAGCCGACAAAGCCCAGCAAAGCCAAATGGATGCCGCGCTGCTACATGATGACTTTTGGATTAGGCGCATCGCCATGCTGCACCAATTAGCTTGGAAGGGTGAAACCGATGTTGCCCGCCTTAAAGCTTACGCCAAGCAGCTGGCACCCGAGTCTGAGTTCTTTATTCGTAAAGCGATAGGCTGGGCGCTAAGGGAATACGCTTGGCATGATTCAACTTGTATTCGGGCGTTGCTGGCAGAAATGGGCGATACATTATCGCCATTAAGCCGCAGAGAGGCGGGCAAGCATTTGTAAGGGCTTATTGGCATCAACTTTCCTGATTATGTTTCTTGCTCAATGGGCTCTGTGTAGATAGATTTCTTGAGTGCTTGGCGTGGTTTTGGAATGTGTAGGGAGGGTGAAACCCGCGAGCAATGCCGAATAAACACGCGGGTTTCACCCCATATGCACTCATTAAAGTTACATAAAACACTTAAAGTGTAGAAAATAGCGCTAAACCTTGAACCTCAGAGATAATGCATCGCATATTTTGCTGAAGTTACTCGCTTGGGCTTAAAACGTACTTGGTTTTTCCTACAGCCAGCATCAGTTTTCCAGCTACTTTTAATCTACCATTTGAATTCAAAAGATATAAATATCCTTTCACCAATTCTTGGTTAGAATCAAAGTCTCTTTCGATGTCCTTCAGCCTTCCTTATGATTCTTCGTGGTCCTTTTCTTCCTGAGCTATTACGCACAGAAACGCTTGCTGATCTGTTAGAAAACACGGCTCAGCGCATTCCAGATCACCCTGCTATTTATTGGCAAGACGAGGTGTTGAGCTACAGCCAGCTTAACCAGCGTGCTGATTTAGCCACGCACCATTTAATTGCGTTTGGGGTAAAAGTGGGGCAAATGGTGGGCCTTTGCCTGCCGCGTGGTGCTGAGCTGCTGATCATGCAGGCGGCGATTGCTAAGGCGGGTGCGGCTTGGCTACCGTTTGAGGCGGATACGCCGGTAGAACGGATGCAGGTTTGCTTTGAAGACGCGGCGGCGGTGGCGCTGATTGGCGAGGGCGATTTAAGCGCTGCGGGTGTGGCGGTATTAAGCCCCGCGCAATTATCCGCGCCCGTGGCTGGCCCCTTACTTCGGCGTGAAGGCTTACTGCCTAGCCATCCTGCTTACGTGATTTACACCTCTGGCTCGACTGGCAAGCCTAAGGGCGTGCCGATTAGCCAAGGCAGTATTTGCCACTTTTTGCGCAGCGAAAACAGCGTGCTAGGGGTGCGCCAGGATGACAAGGTTTATCAGGGCTTTTCGGTGGCCTTTGATATGTCGTTTGAGGAAATTTGGATTAGCTATTTGGTGGGCGCTTCCCTGTGGCTAGCGCCTAAAATACTGACGGGCGATCCAGATGCTTTGCCTGCGGTATTAAATGCCGAAAAAGTCACCGTGCTGCACGCCGTGCCCACCTTACTGGCGTTGTTTAGCCAGGAAGTTCCTAGCTTACGGATTATTAATCTGGGCGGCGAAATGTGCCCAGAATCCTTGGTGGAGCGCTGGGCCACGCCAGAGCGGCAGGTGTTTAATACTTACGGCCCAACTGAATGCACGGTCTCGGCCAGCTTGGCGCAATTACGCCGTGGCCAACCCGTCACCATTGGTACGCCGCTGCCTAATTACGGCCTGCTGGTGCGCAGTGAAGATGGGCGTTTATTGCCGCAGGGTGAAACCGGCGAGCTATGTATTATTGGCCCCGGCGTGGCGGATGGCTATCTGGGCCGCCCTGATTTAACTGCCGAAAAATTCTTTGACAATCCCTTTTCAAATCTCGAAGAGTTCCCGCATGAGCGGCGTTTATATCGCACGGGTGATTTGGCGCGTATCGACGAGCAAGGCCAAGTGCAGTGCCTAGGCCGCACCGATGACCAAGTGAAAGTGCGCGGGTTTCGGGTAGAGCTGGGCGAAATTGAAGCATCGCTTTGCCAGATTGCCGGTGTTGGCACGGCGGCGGTGTTGCTGCGCGAGTTAGCGGGCATCGATCAGCTGGTGGCGTTTGTGGTGGCCGATGGCGTGGATGCGGCCCTATTAAGAAGCGAGCTAAAACGCAGCTTGCCCCCGTATATGATCCCAGCCCGCTTTGAGTTTATGAGCGAATTACCAAGGCTAACCTCCGGCAAAATCGACAGAAAAACCCTGAAAGCGCGTGAGCTGATTTTGCCAACCGGCAAAAATCTGGAAAGCGATGAGCCAGTAAGCGATGCAGAAAAAGCCTTGTTTGCCGCGCTAGCCACGCTATTCCCTGGCCAACCTTTGCGCTTAGTGGATGATTTTTTTGGCGAGCTGGGCGGGCACTCCTTACTGGCCGCGCGTTTAGTCTCTATATTGCGGCGCAATCCAGCTTATGGCGGCATGACGGTGCAAGAGATTTACCAAAGCCGCACCTTACAAACGATTGCTACGCGGCTAGATGTGCTGGCGCTAAGCCAGCCAGAAACCACGCAAGCAGAGCCAATACGGCGTGTGCCATTCATCAGGCGGCTGCTATGCGGCACGGCCCAACTGGCCACGCTGCCGTTTTTAATTGGCTTACGCATGTTGCTATGGTTAGCGCCGTTTTTTACCTATCACTTTATGACCGGTGAAGAGGGCGATAGCTTAGGTATGGCTGTGGCTACGGCCATTTTGGTTTATCTGGGCAGCTTGTTATTTAGCTTTGCCATTGCAATTTGCGGCAAGTGGCTGATTTTAGGGCGGCTGGCGGCAGGGCGCTACCGGCTGTACGGTTTTACCTATTTCCGCTGGTGGCTAAGTGATCGCTTACTCGATATCACCCCCATGTATTTTTTGACCGGCTCGCCTTTGCAATCGCTGTATTTGCGCCTGCTTGGGGCCAAGGTCGGTAAAAACGTGGCCCTATCGGCGCTTACCGTGCGCGTGTTTGATTTGCTCAGTATTGACGACGGCGCAAGCGTGGGTGCATCGGTTAATTTTGAAAACTTCAGAGTGGTGGGCGATACCTGGGAAGTGGGGACAATTCATGTGGGCAAGGATGCCTATATTGGCTCTTACACCGTCATGCAATCGGATACCAGTGTGGCCGATTATGGCCGACTAGAAGGCTTATCTGCCTTATCGGTTGGGCAAAAAATTGCCGCCAGCGAAGTGTGGAGCGGCTCGCCAGCGCGCAAAAGTAATGAGCGCGCCCCAGATTTGCCCACCCGCCCAGTGCGTAATCCAGCCCTGCGTGGGCTGCATGGTTTGGCCTATGCGGGCGGATCAGCCCTTGTGGCGATTCTGTTTTTTGTGCCGGTTTTTCCCAGCTTTTTGCTGATTGATTGGCTGGATGCCCATTGGTTTGATCTTACCGAGCAAGGCGTAGCGCTGCCCGAAGCGTTTATGTTTTATCTGATGCTAGCCATGCCCGCCAGTGCGGTGCTGATTGTGCTGACGCTGCTGGGCTCCGCCGCTGTACGCTGGTTGCTGCTACCGCGTAATCCACTTGGCAGCTGGCCGGTGTTTGGCCCCATGTATTACCGCCGTTGGCTGACTAATCAGATTCAGGAATCCAGCCTAAATATTCTGCACGGCCTATATGCATCGGTATACGCAGGCTGGTGGTATCGCCTGCTGGGCGCAAAAGTGGGCCGTGGCACCGAGATATCCAACGCCATTGGCGTAGTGCCCGATCTACTTACACTGGGGGAAGATAGCTTTATTGCCGACGCGGTGATGTTAGGGGATGAAGAAATTGATCGCGGCTGGATGACACTACGCCCCACCGTAGTGGGTAATCGCAGCTTTGTGGGCAATGGGGCTTATGTACTGGATGGCAGCATTATTCCTGACGATGTGCTGATCGGTGTGCAAAGCCGCTCGCCAGCTAATGAGCGGATGCAGCCTGGCCAAACTTGGCTAGGTAGCCCAGCTTTGTCATTACCACGGCGGGAGCAAGTCAGCGGCTTTGCCGATAGCCTGACCTTTCGCCCAAGCATGGCGCGCCGCCTAGCCCGTGGTGCGGTAGAAGCCTTACGCACTGTGATGCCGCTGGCGGTGATCATTACCGTAGGCTATCTCACCGTATTAAAAGTGATGCCCTTAGCCGAGCGGGAAGATTTTCATGGCGTGTTTTGGGCGCTGATGATCGCTGGGGTGCTATACGGCGTGGGCTCTTTCTTATTTATTTTGGCGCTAAAGTGGCTGATGATAGGGCGCTACCGCCCGCATTCTGCCCCGATGTGGACTTCCTTTGTATGGCGTAGCGAAGCGCTAACCAGCCTTTACGAATCCATCGCCGTGCCAAACTTTTTTAACTTCTTACGCGGCACCCCGTGGCTACCCATGGCGTTTCGCTGCATGGGTTGTAAGATTGGCAGTGGGGTATTTATGGATACCACCGACATCACCGAATTCGATTGCGTCACCATCGGCAACGACACGGTGATGCACGCATGGTCTGGCCCGCAAACCCATTTGTTTGAAGACCGCATCATGAAAATCGGCCACGTAGAAATTGGCAGCGGCGTAAGCGTAGGCACCCGCAGCACCATCCTTTACGACGCCATCGTCGGCAACGGTGCCCGCCTCGGCCCGCTCACCCTAGTGGTAAAAGGCGAAACCATCCCCGAAGGCCAATCCTGGACCGGCAGCCCCGCCGTACCTTGGCACACCTGCCGGAGTTAATTGGGTGTTGTTTGGGGTTTTGAGCTGGCACTGTTTAAAAGCAGTGCCAGTTTTTTATTAAATATTGCGGGGATTGGTGAAAAAACAGCTTGTTTTGAAGCGGTAAGAGGCGCTTGCAATGCTCGCCGCTGAGTTTAGCCTGCGGCAGAAAAGACATGACGCCAACGTAAATAACCATACATACGATAAGGCTCTTGCCCTGCATAAAGCAGCCGAACACGGCGGCCTGTTCTGTACTCTTCAATAATTTGATTGTTCTCAGCTATTTTTGCATTATTTTTTCCGACTAGACTTTGTGTATCAGCTTCCGAAACACCCGCTCGCCGTTGGGCATCGGGGTTTGCCTGTAAATATTCATTCGTTTGCTTTATTCGCTGATTTTCGCTTTTAAGCTTTGTTATTTCTACTTTAGCCTCGTCTGCTGCATCTCCTCCAAGAGGCTTAAACCAAGCTCTGGAGTCATGCATCAATGTTTCAAAAAAAGGCACGCACGCCGCTGGGCTACTGCCCGCCCATACCGCTTTAATCCCGCTATCCCATTCTTTTTGCTTATCCTTCATTACATCAGCAACAAGATTACGGGACAGCAAACTCAGGGCTGCGGATACGGTAGGGCCAGGAAAGATGCCTGTAGCGGCGGTTGTTCCTGTGAGTATTTTCTCAATCATCGGATCATCTGAATTTAAGTATTTAAACGATGACTGATCCTGCACAAAATCCAGCTCTAGCTTGAGCTGCTGATCCGTTACTTTAAAATCGACAATATCTTGAGCCTTAGACATCGCCGTAGATGCATTCAGGCTAGCCTGTTCATGCGCATGCCCTAGGATGGAGCGCCGCCATTGTAAGAAGTAGCCATAGTGCTGGTGCATCAGTGGTAACAAAGGCATAGAAGGCTGGCGCTCAACCGGCCACATTGGATCAATCGCGGCCAGACTGGCTTTACTAACGGGGCTATTCGCTGGGGCGGTAAGCTTGCTGGTGGCTTGTACATAATCATTAAATTTTTTAATGGTGCCGCCGTCAATTTTAAAATTGCTCTCCCTAAAGCCCTTCCAGTCGCTGGGATTAGTCATCGGCACGCCCGCCATCAGGGCCTCGCGGTACATTTGCGCTAGCGTAATTTGCGAAATTTTTTTCTGATCTCCCGCACTGCCCTTGCCCGTGGCCCGCCCTTGATCGTCCGGCAAATAACCGCCGCCAATATCGGAATGCACGCCGGGATAAACCACCTCTTTTAGATTGCTGCCACTGCCCACCGAATCCAAAGGAAACGAAGCCCTCACCTCATGCGCAGCAACCAAATGCACACAGCGTTTAACGCCGGAAGAAACGCGTAAATTCTGCTCGGTGGCCCAAGCATAATGACCATCTGCCCCCGGAGTGGCCCGAGCAATCCCTACCGATGCAACCGTATCAAATAGGCCCAAAAAGTCGATACTCAGGGCGATACCGCCTACCCCGCCGCCATAGGCATTCAGCAGCCAGTTGCAAAACGCACGGGCCTCTGCCGCCCCGCGAGAAAATCCAAACACTGAAATTCTGACCCGCCTTAATGAAGGCTTATTCGCCAGCCTGATTTTGATTTTTTCATGCAAGGCTTGGCTGCGTTTAGCCAGCACCGTTGCTCGGCTAAAATCTGCCTGTGGATTAGGTACTTCAAACCACTGCTCTGGTTTTGACTGGTAAGGCCGTATTTTAATCGTGGGGGGCAATGGTTTTTGCGCCCCATACCAACGATCCAACATCTTTTGCGCAAGCTTGCCGTCGTCTTCCAAGGGATCAGTCAGGTTTTCACCAAGCAAAGCAGCAGCAATATGGTTGGTGACTTGCAGTAGTGCCCAGCACATCCTGACTTCCGCATGCGTGGCCGCTGCCAGCCCGCCTGTTTTATCGAAATCTTCCCCAGTATCCCCCAGTTTTTTAAACGGCGTACCCACACCGGGAATATAGGTTTTACGGTATAAAAGTGGATCGGTTCCCGGCCCTTTTAAATAGGGCTCATCGGCCTTGGCTGCACCACCTGATAAGGCCAGCTGCGCCATCGTGCCCTTGCCCGGATAAGCCTCGTAGAGACGGGCCACATTGCTATGGCAGTATTCGGGCGTATCGCGATATTTATTGTTATTGGTGCCATCGAAAAAAAAGCCGAGAAAAATGTCTTCTTCACAGGTGAGGCAGGAGGGGGTGTCTGCGCTTCGAGCAGAAATAACAGTTTCATTTTTATCTAACTTAAGGGGCTCTGGACGGCATGCCTCTGCAAAACGAGCAGTCATTATTCATCCCCCCTATAGTCAAGTTCACACATTCGTTTATCAACGTTCATTTCTTTTTTACAGAATAATTTCATTTCTTCGCAGCCTTTTTTATCCCATCCAGATGCGTCTCCATCAGGCTTTATATTTTCCTTTTGGCAGTTGCTGCGAATTTCAGCAGCAATTTGTTGCTGAGAATTTGGGGCATACTTAGGCAACGACTGCATACAAAATTTCTTCGTATTTTTCTTTAAACACGCTTCCAGCGGTGGCGCTTTGATTTTGCCTGGCCAATCTGGGTGCGCTGGCTCGACGGGCGAGGCAAGCACTTCCAGCTGATGCTCGGGGTAAAACACCAGATACACATCGCCCGGTTTTTGATAGCGGGGTAATTCCAGCGTTTGCCGGTAAATTTCAGGGCGAATTTCCTTATCGGCCTCTTGCCATTCCACCTTGATTTTAATTCCCGGCCGCCAGACTTTAGGCAAGTTCACACAGCAGCTTTTGGCCCCACCTGCTGCCAGCGGTACAACAATCCCCCCAGCAATCGCTTCCTTTGGGCTACT
>NZ_JAWQUO010000013.1:16335-135950 GCF_033446605.1 Iodobacter sp. CM08
GAACAAGTAGGGTAATAACAAACGGACGGTTTTTCTCGGGAGTAGACTACTGCGGCGGCATCGCCGTCACGGACGACTATCGCATTGCCACAGCCACCTAGTCCAAATCGGCGTTGTAATTCACCTGATCCACCGACACCGTTACGCTATCAGCAGGCACTGCCGCTACGGCGGCGTCATCAGATGAGGGCTCTTTTTGGCAGGCAAACAATAATGGGATGAACAAGATGCATAGATACTTTTTAAACACAGTTATTTCCTATTACAGCGTACTCAGATCATGGATATGCCCTGTTTTTTAAGATAAAGGCCCGCTCTCTTGTAAACGTGCCGTGCAATAAGATGCCACTTCGGCAAACTCAGCTAAGCCTTCTGCCCTTGCCGCCACACACTCATAGCTTACCTTGAGATAGGCCTGCGACGCTTGTGCAGGCAGTAGCGTCTGCAATTTATCGCGATAGATCTGCTGCAATACTTGATCAGGCAGGGAGTGATCCATCATTTGATTAAATTGTTGCTCAGTTAAGATCAGGGGGCTATCCGCAATCTGCTGCTGCTGACTGCCATTTACAAATACAGGTTTAGCTGCGCGATCAAAATAAGCCATTTGTACAAAGGGGCGTAAAAATAGGGCGCTTTGCTCTGGGTTAAAGGTAGCCAGCAGATTGGGTAAAATGCGTGTATCGGCATAACGCAAGACCATGCTTATATTTTCTGGCAACAGAGTCACATCAAAATAATTGGCAAAATGGCTAAAAATGGCCTCTCTATCCAACGGGCTAAGCCAAAAACTCAGCATGGGCTGCCCAGCCGTGATCTGTAGTAACAGCTCAATCTGTGCCTGCAATTCGCTTTGCGTATCCAGCATGCAGAGCAAGGGCGAGACTTCCACGTCCCCTCCTTGATCCTGATACAAAGCCGCATAGCTAATCTGCTCCTTCATTTTGCGCAGCAGTTTTGGGTCAAAGCTGTGATCAAGTAATGCATACAGCTGAGTTTCGGTATTTAAGTTTGGCTCTAGCCACTGCATTAAAACTTGGGCCGTTTGTTGCGGATAAAGATCAATCATCATGTTTTGCTCGCAAAAGGGCTACCCGCATCTTTTGCTTTTAGCATGCAGGATTTGCAAATTGAATTAGGGAACTGCGGCAAAGGCGGATTCATTTGCGCTGGCCCACTCACATCATGATTTGCGCCTTTCACCGTGACCGATCCAGGGCAA
Source organism: Iodobacter sp. CM08 (assembly GCF_033446605.1). Lineage (NCBI taxonomy): Bacteria > Pseudomonadati > Pseudomonadota > Betaproteobacteria > Neisseriales > Chitinibacteraceae > Iodobacter > Iodobacter sp. CM08. Next base: position 17,558 of record NZ_JAWQUO010000013.1, read on the forward strand.
TGGATATCAATATTGCCGCCTTTTAGCCGGATATAGCCGCCACCTGCCGTGAGTAGGATTTCATCTTTAGCGACAATATGCAGGCTTTCTTTGCAGGCGGTGATTTTTAAATCTTTATCGCCGGTGATTTCAATATCGTCGCTTTGCGCTTGCAGCTGGATCTTGCCTTTGGCGGCGATCAGTTTTAGAGCGACTTTGTCTTTTACGCCCGCCACAAATAGGCTGATGTGTGATCCCACATTATGAATCCAGCGGCGGCCGGAGGTTTGGTTGCTGTCTCTTTGGGCGACTAAATCTAGGTTGGTGCCTGCGGCCAGTGTTTGGCTTTGCGGGCTGGTAATGGCCACCCCGTCTTCCCCGTGTAGTAGGATGATTTTTTGTTGGCCCGCTTGGTCTTTGGATTTACTCTTGCCATCTTTATCGGTGTTGCTACCCGCTGCAAAGCTTTTGCTGGCGTGTACGTGGTGGTGCAGATGGCCGGTGGTCTTCTTGTCGCCTGCGCTATTGTCTGGCTTGATGGTTTGATCATCTTCGCCGGTTTCTATGCTGTCGGCGAGTTGGTGCGTTGCTGTTTCGCCTAGGCTTTGGGCTAAGGCGAGGGCGGCTTCTAGCTGGCTTTGCGCGGGGCTGTGGTCGAGCTGCTTGCCGCTTGCGCCGCTTTTGGCTTCGGTGCTGATGAGTAGGCCGTTGGCTCTAATTGCGCCTTGATTATCGCTGCGCAGCTCAAAGCCTTCGCCGCGTGCTTCGCCTTTGCCATCGGTACGCGGGTGGATTAAGTAGCCAAGGTTGAGCTGGGTTTTACCGTGCTCGCTAGATAATTTAGTGCGTACTTCGCCCTTAGTATCGTCAAATAGCAGCTCGCCGTATTGGCCACCCTCATGCTCTTTGGTTTTGATGCCCGATAGTGTTTTATTGGCAGGCAGAGCGCCTGCGCCGCTGAACGCGGGCACTGGATGGCTACCGTTGTAGACCACGCCAGTGACAACAGGGCGGTCAATGTCACCTCCTAAAAAGCTGACAGTCACCTCCTGACCCACCCTAGGGATAAACTGATGGCCAAAGCCCGCGCCTGCCGATGGCGTGGCGACGCGGATCCAGCAGGATGATTTGTCGTCCATATTTGCGCCAAACTCGGGGTGTTCGGCGGCACGCTGCCAGTGAAATTGTACTTTTATGCGGCCCAGCTCGTCGGTATGCACTTCTGATCCGGCAGGGCCAACTACGGTGGCGGTTTGTAAGCCTGGGCTTTGGGGTCTGCTCAGCGCTTCATGAGCAAACGCAGCAGTGAGCGGCTGGCCGCGCCTTTGGGCGGTAAAATCGACTTGATAAGGAGGGGGCGCACCTGCCCCCTTTACTTCTGAAACTGCTAGTAAACTGGGGGCAACCATCAGTAGCTGCTGGCTTAAATCTGCTGGCAGGTTGTTGTTTGCGGTGAACGTAAGCCCCGTAATCGCAAATTCCCTTTGCTCTGCACTGTCCCATTCATGCGCGGGGTGATCTTCTAGCTGGAACCACTGCCCAGCTTGTAAAGAGCGCAGCGTGCCAGACCCTGTAAAGGATTTCTTTTTAGCGTCTGAGGCTTGCTGGCGCAGCTGAGCATAGCGGCTTAAGCCTTCTGAATCTGAGGCGTAATACAAGCCCTGTGGGTCGTAATCTTCAAGGCTAGCCTGAATCTGCTGCCCACCATGCCCCTGATCTACGGCGCTATCCTCGGCACTATTTATGGTACTGCTTGCTTTGTAATCGAAACTGGCTAAAGAAACAGAGCTGCTGCCAATCTGGCGCTGAGTTTGCCATGCTGTAAGCGCATCTGATTCTTCCGTAGCAGCTGCTCTATGGAAGCGCACCCGTCGCTCTGCCGCTTCTGGCAAGGCGTAAGCGTCATCAAATACAGTTAGCTGTACTTGTGGCGAATCGCCTGGCAAATGTTCAAAGCGGAATGAAAGTCCTTCCTCAAACATTAATCGCACTAAGAAATCAAAGTCTGATTCTCGGTACTGTAGGCAGTAGGAGCGTGGTAAATGATCGCCCGATAGCTTGAACTCTAGAGCTTGCACAGCGGCAAACACGGGGTTTTGATCTTGGTGCTCGGCTAAAACTTGTTTAACGATATCAGGCACGCTGATGTCTTGAAACACGCGAGAAGTACGGCGATATCTAAGCAGAGCAAATGGCGGTTCTATGCTGAGCGAGTATTTGGCGAAGCCCCCATCAGAGCCTAAAAGCCTCACCTGACTAACCACCCCACAACGCTCAATCGCATCGCCATTGGCATTTTGGATAGACAAAACTATCGGCAAGCCTAGTAGCGATTTGAGTTCTAAAGCGCCATCAGGCGATAGGCAATCTATCTGGTAGCGATAAGCTTGGTTGATCCCCTCGCTACCCATTACCCGCTGCGGCAGAAGCTGCTCGCCCCACGCGGCACCATCACCCAGCTGAAGTGTAATAAGACGATTGTCCTGATTAAAGGCAGCGGCGAACGAGGCAAGTAGATCGAATGTCATGTTAAACCAAGTGCTTACAGGAATATTTATATATTACACGAAGCTGTATATTTTCCACCCCATGATTTCGATAGTTGTACGATGTAACTATGAACAAAATCAGTTATTGTAAGGTGTGCCACTTACTTGGGGTTTAAAGGTTGGCACCAAATGTGGAAGGCATTGTGCCCATGTTTAGTAGCCCTCAGTTTTGCTGCGCCCCCCCCCCTTGCATCAAAGCTCAATCACTGCGCCGCCTTGGCCCACTCACGCTGGTGGTAAAAGGCGAAACCATCCCCGAAGGCCAATCCTGGACCGGCAGCCCCGCCGTGCCTTGGCACACCTGCCGGAGTTGATTGCCTGCAATTAAATTGAGCTGGCACTGTTTAATAAGCAGTGCTAGCCATCAATCGACCCATAAGTGTCTACATAAGTTTGATGTACTTGTTCCCCTCTTTGAAAAAGGGGGGCTAGGGGGGATTTGCTACTGTATATCTTTATAAAAAGGCGCTAAACAAAGCCAAATTCCTCTCAATCTACTTTTTAAAAAGAGGGAAGCCGCAGCTAAAGCTGTGTCGATACGGGGTACTGATCACATTGACGAGTATTACCGCTTGTTAAATGATTTGAATAGATAAAATAACCAGAGCTTAGATGTGCTGGTTAATTGCTTACGAAATGTATTTTTTTTACTTAGCTATTTCGTATGCTGTATGTTGTTAAAAATTGCGTTATGCTTACATATCTGTCTTGACCTATGTTTGGCTGCAATGATCCTAAAATCCCCCGATTCAAAACAAGCACAGCTTGACGAGCTTAATGCTCTGCTTGCCCAAGCAAACCTCAGCGCAAATCAGCGCGAATTAATTAACAAAGAAATTTATATGCTCAAGCAAGGCATGCTGGGTGAGCAGAATAGCGAATATGAAATTAATTTCTATTTAAAAGATGCAAAAAGATGGGCTGTGATTCATGACCTGCGCATTGAACACAATGGCCGAGTAGCACAAATTGATCATCTTTTGATCAATCGTTTGCTGGATGTATTTGTTATTGAAACCAAAAATTTTAGTGCAGATTTACAAATTAATGAGCTGGGCGAATTTACGGCTTGGTATAACAAAAAGCCAATCGGCATCCCCAGCCCGCTAGCGCAAAATGAAAAGCATATCGAAGTATTAAAAGCGCTCAGCAAAACACTGCCTCTACCTAAACGCCTTGGCCTTACCTTAATGCCAAGCTTTACCAGCGTGGTAATGGTTAGCAATAAACAACGCATTACCCGTCCTAAAAAATTAGATACCAAAAATATTATTAAGGCTGAGAAAATTCTGGAATGGGTAACTAAGACAAATGGTGATAATGCAAGTATTGGGACTATTTTTAGTAGCCTAGCCAAAATAGTTAGCCCAGAAACAGTAATGGAAATAGCCGAATTATTTGCAAGCCAGCACCGCCCATTAAAGCCTGATTACAAAGCAAAGTTTGGCATCAAAGAGCCTGCTGAAGTTTCCATCGTTCAACAGCCTGAAGAGCAGGCGCTTATGCCGCAGCCAGAATTGGTGACGGTAGCAATTGCGGTAGAAGAAACAACAAAACTCACTAGCTCTAAACTGGCAGCAAAACTTGGGCTTAAAAATACTCAGGAATTAATTGATAAATTGCTTGAGAAGGGCTTTGTAGAAATTGTAGATGGCAAACAAAAAATAACGGATCAAGGGAAAGTAGCCGGTGGCGAAGCCAAGTTTAGTCCTAGATTTGGTGCTTACTTTATTTGGCCTGAGGGGTTAATTGCGTAGAGATATCTAGCTCCGGAATATTAGTGATTAAGTATTTGTAGAACTATTGCTAGATAGGGCTGCCCATCAATTGGGTCTTGATACATGAACAGCATTGCTAAGTTGAGCTTATGAGATTCCATTCCGACGGTCCTTCTATACCTGATAGTCTCTTAGAAAAAAGTGATGCAGGCCGTGTCGTTTTTTTGTGCGGCGCTGGGGTTTCATTGCCATCAGGGATGCCAACTTTTATCGATTTGACAAAGGGTGTAATTAATTTTTTTGATCCGCCCGCTGATTCGGAGATCATGGTCGCATTTCAGCCATGGGATAACAAGGACGCTACAGCGAATGCCGATCAATCTGCAGCGAATGTCCCTCTCGACCAGATTTTCAACTTGCTTCACCTTGAGTACGGCAAAGATGAGGTTAATGCTCTGGTCACGGAGAGGTTAAGTATTCGCCAAGAAGGCAATAATTTTGGGTGTAAGCATGCCTTGATTAAGCGGATCTCTTCGAGTCAGAGTGGTGTGCCGCAGATTGTTACGACGAACTTTGATCGATTGTTCGAGCTAGGAGAGAACGGAGAGCATCTAAAGCGGCATGTGCCGCCTGTTTTCCCTGATCTTAACTTTGGAGCGAATATTGAAGGGATCACGTACCTACACGGGCGACTGGTTGATGTTGTCTCTGAAAGCCATCCCTATGTACTGAGTAGCGCGGACTTTGGACGTGCCTACCTTTCGGAAGGATGGGCTACCAATTTCATTAGGCATCTTCTCGAACGATATACCGTCGTTTTAGTTGGCTATCAGGCAGAAGATCCTCCTGTTAAATATCTTCTTCAGGGTCTTAATCATGACGGCAAGTATGATCGGTCTAGACTCTATGCCTTTGACTGGGGGCTTCCGGAAGATATCGAAGCCAAGTGGCGTGACCGTGGTGTCACAGCCATAGCCTATTCCGATCATTCGTTGTTGTGGAATAGCATGGAAGCTTGGGCAGACCGGGCCGATGATCTGCGCAAGTGGCGTGCATCCATAATCGCTAAAAGCCAGCAGGACCCGAAGGATCTGGCCCCTTATGAACGTGGGCAAGTAGCCCATGTCCTTCGCACCGTGCAGGGGGCGAAATTATTCTCGGAGGCTGATCCGATTCCTCATCCAGAATGGGTGTGCGTAATGGATGCAAACATCCGGTCAGCTATGCAGAGCCGCGGCTATGGTGATGATGCAGAAACCTTCGATCCTAAGGTCGCATATGGGCTGGATGATGATTTGGGCGGTATTATTGAGGGTGGACGTAAGCATGGTATCGGCAATCATAATCTCCTTGTCTGGGGTGACGAAGATGATAGCCCGAATGATTTTCATCGGGTTGCGGAGTGCTTCGAGAAAGTACCCAAAAGGCTCTGGTATCTCATCTCCTGGATTAGCAAGTCTATCGATAGCCCAGTACTGGCCTGGTGGGCGATTCGGCAGAACAGACTACATCCGAAGCTGCTGGAGGAGATCGAGCGGCAAGTTGCGAATTCGGAGGTACTCCATGAGCGAGCTAGACATATTTGGAATCTCATTCTTGAACACCATCGAAACCCTTGCAATCGCCAGAGGATAAACGACTGGTCTGCTTTGAAGAAACGCATCAAGGTAGAGGGATGGACTGCTGGCGTTTTACGAGAATTCCGGAGGGTTTCGACTCCGAGATTGGAAATTAAGTCACCGTTTGGCTTGGAGCAGTCCAGACCACCGTGCTTGTCTTGGGATAAAGTTCTTTTCAACAGCCTAGGGCAGTGGGATGTTGTATTCCTTGAGCGGCATAGGGAGGATTTACATATCCCTGACGATCTGTTACCTCAGATATTGGGCATTCTAGAGGACCAACTAATGGTCGCCTCAGGCTTACTTGGGGATATTGTGACTGTTTACTTCCGTACACCGACCTTATATCCGGGGCGCGAGGTGGACGGAAGAGAATACATTGAGAAAACAGCTGAGGCTCTGCCTTGGTTCGTCCAACTTTTTGACCGCCTGGCCGCCACGATGCCAAAACTGGCGCAGGCACATGCAACGATTTGGCCCGTGACAGATCAGTTCTTCTTCCGGAAGCTCAAGCTGTATGCGTTCAGCAAAGTAGATGTCTTCGATGCCGACCATGTTGCCGAACAGGTTTTGTCCCTTGATCAGGAGATATTCTGGGATAGGGGGGTAGTTCGAGAGCTTCTTTTCCTACTGGTGGATCGATGGGGTCAGTTCTCTTTAGAGGGCCGAAATAAACTTACTGACCGCATTTTGACTGGCCCTGATCAACGCTCTAACTGGTCTGAAGAAGAGTTTCCAAGGTTGCGCGATGAGTTCGCAGCAAGGTATGCCCAGTATCTTAAATTACAGGGGTGTGAATTTTTGTTTGATCGTAGTGAACGGCTTACTGAAATGATCAAGGGCATTTCTGGGTGGAACGACGGTTGGGCGACATCGGTAGTGACCAAGTTGGGCTCAAGAGTAGGTTTGGTTCGTGCAGATGAAAACCCAGAGGTAATCTTGGGCCTTCCTGCCAACGAAATAGTTTCTAGAGCAACGGAAGAGCACGCTCGGGATTTTGGCAGCTTCACGGAGAAATGTCCTTTCACTGGTTTGGTGAAAGATTACCCGCGAAAGGCGTTATCTGCGCTGACTGTTGCAGGCAAGGCAGGCAACTATCCAGAGGCCTTATGGTCGTCCATGATCAATGACCTTCCAGTGGATATTTCGCCTAGGTTAAGACGTGCATTCTTGCACCGAGTTGCGCGGCTTCCTTATTCGGTTATCGCCGAACTGTGCAATACCTTGGGGAGGTGGCTCGAACAGAACTTGGTTACGATCCTTCAGTTTAATGATGACCTTGGCTGGGCTGTCTACGATCACATCGTTGATGGTATCTTCAGTGGTGGTGAAAATGTCGCACAGAGCGCTCTTGGCGAAACTAAATATACTGGAAATATCATTCAAAGGTCGCGGCGCACCGTTGACCATGCTTTGAACGGCCCAGTCGGCATGTGCATGGTGGCCCTTTTCCACGTTGTGCTCGGAGAGACACAGGAGGAGGGGGCACGAGTCCCAGACCGCATCAAGTCTCGTATTGAACGCCTATTTTTGGCGCCGGGTGAAGGCTCAGATCATGCGGTAGCGATAGCAAGCCGTCAGTTGAACCGGCTCATGTATGTTGATCCTGCTTGGACCAAGGAACATCTCATTCCAATGTTGGATTTTGAACATCCAGCTGCGGAACCAGCATGGAATGGGTTTCTTCAAAGCGGTAAGTTGCCTGAGCCTCTGCTGATAGAAGCTATCAAGCCTCTCCTGCTTCGTCTATGTCCGTGGATCGAAAGGGTTTCGTGGGGGCGCGATCTCTCGAGGGTGGCTGCTGAATGGTTAGGCGACATGCGGGTATTTCACTCTGATGAGCCAAGCGGTCTTTCAGGAGGCGAAATGCGCTCGGTCCTTCGAGCGATGTCTGATAGCACTCGGAACAGCTTTATTTCGTGGTTAGGTTACGTTGGGTGGAGAAACGAGAATGGTTGGGAACAACACGTGATCCCCTTAATTAATGAGGGTTGGCCGAGAGAACGTCGATTCTTGACCTCCACATCGGTGATTGCGTGGTTTGGTCTCTTGGATGACGCAGGCGATCATTTTCCTGCTGTGTACGAGGCGGTAAAAAAGTTCTTGGTAGCTGTTGATACCGATGATCTTCTGCTCTACCAGCTGATCGATGAAGGCGGTAATCAAAAGTCGATTGCCATCCTATTTCCTGAAACGACACTTGATTTGTTAAATAGAGTGATACCGCAGGCTCTTCCCCGACTGCCGTACGAGTTACGGGGGGTGCTTGCACACATTGTAGAAGTTAAACCTGACCTGACTTCAGATCCTCGTTATTTGCGTCTTATCGATTTGGTTGAACGAAGCTAGATTTATTTTCATTGGTGAAGGCCGGGCTTTCTGCGTCAGCAATACGTATTGCTGGCGCTTTCAAGGAAAAATCACCAGTTGGAAGGATTTAGGGCTTTGGTTTTGCTGCGCTGGCGTTGAGCGTGGTATGTAAGAGAAATGATTTGCACACCCGATACAAACCCGTATTCACCAGCTAGGCTCGGCAGATCGCCACAGCGATATTGCTGCTTTAATGCTATGCCTCGTCACCATCTAAGTATTCCAGCCAAAGTTGAATCCAGATGGGTTGCTGCGGGATGATGTGTTGGGTGCGGGCTAGATGGTCTGTTTCATGAAAGGACATGGTTTTTCCAAGAGAGATAAGTCAGCCCGCCAACATCCTCCTTATGCTGCGCTGCAATATTGATGCGTATCAAGCAGCTGGCTGCTTTTCCCTATTTTACCGCTGAAATACCAATGCTTTTCTAACCGCATATTTTGGCGTAATGACCGTGCAATTTTATGCTGGTTTCTTTTTAAAAATCATGTAACTAAGGCATCAGCATCTTGCTTGGCTCGGCATTCCCAGCAGGGGCTGCTACCCCCACATCACAGCTCAATCACCCCGCCACCCACACGGTGTGCGTTGCCGCCTACGCGGATGACGCGGTTTTCGTCTACTTCTACCAAGATCACGCTGAGGCGGGATACTAGTCTGTGGATGGTGTGGCCTTGCTCTATGCGTAGCGAGAAGGGGGCGCTTTGGCCGGAGGCGAGTAGCCAGCCTGCGATATTGGCGGCGCCGGTGCCGGAGCCAAAATCCTCATAAACGGTGAATGCATCACAGGAGAAAAAGCGCAGCGTGATCAGGTTGTCGTCTCGGCACCATACGGCGGCTTGGGGTAGGTTTTTGCTGGATTCGGCTAGCTTGGCTAAGCCTTGTGGCTGTGGATTGGCTTGTAAGACGGATTGTTGCGATTTAACTTGCACAATCAGCTGCTCTAAGCCGCAATCCACAAATAATGGCCTGCCAACAATATCTTTGGGATTAAGCGCCAGCGCTTCGGCGATTTCTATTACGCTGTGGATGGATTGCCTTGTATGCGGCGTGCTCATTTGGCTCCACCAGCGATCTGCTTGGCGTAGTAGCCATGCTTCTCCTAAATGCGTTTTAAATACTTGCGCGGCTAGGCCTATTTCATTGGGGTGGGTAGCTTCAGCGGTGGAAAGTAAGGCTTGGCAAGAGAAGGGCAGCGCGTATTGGGGGGAGTGAACGTGGACTAGGGTATCGTCATCGCTGATAAAGGCGGTTTCAGCCACGGCCATTTGATAAGCAAGCGTTTGCCTAGTTTGTTCATCAGGCATTTCGGCGGTGGTAAAGACCACCACTGGGTTTCCACCTAAGCGGCGTTCTGCAAACATATTAATAAGGTGGAAGGGGTAAGACGTCATTGTTTTAGACCTTGGTGAGTGGTGCATGTTTGTTTTAAGTTTAATTTAAACTTTCTCATATCTTTCTTTTTTATTTTATGTGCTTACTTTTTTGTTTGCATTGTTGGGTAAAATGCTGACTATTGGCAAATAATTGCAATGGGTGTAAATGTTTACACTTTGGTTTTTATGGATTATTTAAGTGGGTATTGAATGGATATTTGTTAACAATCTTCATAAAAACCACACTTTGCTTACATTTTTTATTTACCCTTTTTACATATATCCTTATAGATCAAACATCTATTTGAAATGTAGTCTGTGCATTTGTATTACATATTTATTTATAAATATCTATCCGTGAAAACCACAGCTTCTTGTTAGAATGAATCGTGTTTGCCCGATTCAATCAATGAACTGGATTGCTATGCCCGTACTCGAAACGATTGCCGATAAAGACCTTCCCCTCAAACGGGATCTTGAATTACTCGCCGAACTTCTCGCTGCAACCATAAGGGAGCAAGCGGGTGTTGCTACTGCTGAGCAGATTGAGTCCATCCGTGCGCTCGCTCTGTCTTATGTGCAAGAGAGCAATCCAGAGGCGGGTATTACCTTGGCCAAATCGCTGGCTGATTTAGACCCCGCTTCTACCGTGGCCTTGGTGCGTGGTTTTGGTTATTTCTCTCATCTATCTAATATAGCAGAGGACTTACACCATAACCGCCGCCGTCGCGCACACAAGATCGCAGGTTCTGCACCCCAACGCGGTAGTATTGCGGCAGCGATTAATAGCCTTACTGCAAGAGGCGTTAAGGCTACCGACATTATTAGCATGCTGGGTGAAAGCTTAATCGCTCCTGTGCTCACCGCTCACCCTACTGAAGTTAAGCGCAAAACCGTGCTGGATTCGCATCGTGCCGTGGCCGAGCTGCTGGCCGAGCGCGATCGCTTTGCGATGACCCCAGAAGAGCTCGCGGATAATCAAGCCGCTTTAGAGCGGGTGTTGTTGGCGATGTGGCAAACACGGGAAATTCGTACTTTTAAACTGACCGTGCAAGATGAGATTGAAAACGGTGCGGCTTATTTCCGCAATACCTTCTTACACGAACTACCGCGCCTTTATTTAGATTTAGAAGACAAGCTGGCGGCACTCTGCCAGCTGCCTGTTGCGCTGCCTAATTTTGTTCAAGTGGGTAGCTGGATTGGTGGTGATAGAGACGGTAATCCTTTTGTAACTGGAGACGTGCTGCGCTATGCGGTATCCCGTCAGGCGGGGATTGCGCTAGATCATTACTACCAGCAGTGCATGAAGCTAGAAAATGAATTGCCTATGTCGACCCGCATTGTGGCGGTAGATGCAGAGCTGCAAAAGCTAGCCAATTTGGCCACAGATGAGAAAGATCGTAAATCAGAAGAGCCTTATCGCTTGGCGGTGTCGGCCGTGCGGGCCAGAATCTTTGCTACGGCAGTAAAAATCGGTACTTTCCATCATCAGCTGCACGATGTGGCGAATGCGGCCGAGTATCAAAATGCTGAAGAATTACTGAGTGACTTAGCCACGATTGCCACTTCGCTTAAAGCGCATGGTGCGGCACTCTTGGCGGGCGGGCGCTTACGCCGCTTACAGCGTGCGGTATCGGTGTTTGGCTTTTATTTAGCCCCACTGGATATGCGCCAGTTTTCTGGTACGCATGAAAAAGTGATGTCTGAGCTATTTGCCCACGCAGGCTTAGAAGAATATATGCGTTTGGATGAGGCATCGCGCCGTGTGGTACTGCTGCGCGAGCTATCAAGTGCACGGCCTTTAGCCTCTGCGTACGTTGAATACAGCGAAGATGTGCAAAAAGAGCTGGATATTTATCGTGCCGCAGCTGAAATGCAAGCACGCTATGGCGCATCGGTACTGCCCAATTACATTATCTCTAACTGCGATTCGGTTTCGGATATGTTGGAAGTGGCGGTGCTGATGAAGGAAGTAGGCTTGGTGCAATTAGCGCCTAAGCTAGTTTCTAAAATTAATATTATTCCTTTGTTTGAAACTATTCCTGATTTGCGCAGCGCTGGCAAAATCATGACCGAGCTATTTAATATTCCGCAGTGGCGCAAGCTTTTATCCTGTCGGGATAATGTGCAAGAAGTGATGCTGGGCTATTCGGATTCAAATAAAGACGGTGGTTATCTTACTTCTAATTGGGAACTCTATAAGGCTGAGCTGACTTTAGTTGAAGTCTTTAAAGCGGCTAACTTTAAGATGCGCCTGTTCCATGGCCGTGGCGGTACGGTTGGCCGTGGTGGTGGCCCTGCTTTTGATGCGATCTTGGCCCAGCCTGCAGGCTCGGTAAATGGCCAGATTAGGATTACCGAACAGGGTGAAGTGATTACAGCAAAGTATGCCGACCGCGAAGTAGGCCGTCGTAATTTAGAAATCTTGATTTCGGCAACCCTAGAAGCCAGCTTTCCAGAAGAGTCACCACCATTAAATGATATGCTGGAACGCCGTCAGCTGATGGAAAAACTCAGCTTGATTGCTTATCAGGCTTATCGTGATTTGGTTTACGCCACGCCTGATTTTATTACCTACTTCCGCGAAGCCACGCCGATTAATGAGATTCCTAATCTTAATATCGGCTCACGGCCCGCTGCGCGTAAAAGCACCAATAGTATTGGCGATTTACGGGCGATTCCTTGGGTGTTTTCTTGGAGTCAGTGCCGCTTAATGCTGCCGGGCTGGTATGGTTTTGGTACGGCAATTAGCGATTATCTAAAAGAAGCGGGGGATGAGGGCTTGGCGCTGTTGCAACAGTTATATCGTGATTGGCCATTTTTCAACTCCACTATCTCGAATATGGATATGGTGTTGGCAAAATCCGATATTGCCATTGCCGCACGCTATGCAGAATTAGTACAGGATAAAGAGCTGGCACAGCGTATTTTTGGCCGGATCAAGGCAGAATGGCAGCGCAGCGTAGATGCAGTGCAAGCTATTTCTAAGCATGGCGAATTACTGGCAGATAACCCAAAGCTGGCGCGTAGTTTGGATAATCGCTTGCCTTATCTTGATCCGCTTAATCACTTGCAAGTCGAGCTATTAAAGCGCTTGCGTAGTGGCGAGGCCAGTGAAGAAGTGCAGCACGCGGTGCATTTAACCATTAATGGTATTGCGGCAGGCTTGCGTAATAGCGGTTAATTTTAAAGCATCGTAGGGGCGGGTGTCCTACGTGTTATGGGCTTGATTTGATCTCTGTAGGGGCACAGCATGCTGTGCCCTTTGTGCATCAAATTAATTGTAGGGCGGGTGAAACCCGCGAGCGATGTTGAAAAAACGCGGGTTGCACCCGCCCTACGATGTTGCAATTGCAATAGAGAGATCTAAACTGATGCCGGTTTGATGCTCAACATACTGCGGTTAAGTTGCTAGAATTTGGTTTTATCCATCCTAGAAAAGTATGCTCTGCCCCTATATTTTTTGAGTTAGTCTATGCGCCTGCTGCAATTGCTCATCCTCTTTTGCCTTGCTAGCCCTGTATTCGCTGCGGGTAAGCTGCCTACGCATTTTGGTGAAAAAATGGAGGCGGCTTTATCTTGCCGTAGCGAATGGTCTAATGACTGGTGGCGCAGCTATTTTCGTCAGTATATGGGCGACCCGCTGCGGGTATGGGGCGAGGCAGAGTGGTTTGAGGCGCAAAATGCGCAATTAGGCGGCAATACGGTGAGTGAAGTATTTGTGAGCCTACCTACATCGGGTGCCTTGATGGTGGGGGCACTGATCCCCGATCAAATTGAAACCGTGCGCAAAAAGATTGAAGCTGCTATGGGTTTTGCCTTTGTTCCGCTGGCAGGCAGTTATCCGCGTTATCTTTCCAAATTTGGCAGCGTCTTGGTGGGCCTACCTAATGATCAAACCAAGTGGTATTGCGCACGCTGGAATCTGGGCAACCGCCCTTAGTTTTTACTTTGGCTTGATTTGCGATGGCCACACACATCAGCGGCTATAAACCCCGCAGCGAGCCAATTGTTGGCTAACCCGCTCAGTAGTAATTAGACAAGCAGCGAGCTTAGTACGCATGCCTAGGGTTTTTTTTATTCTCTGTAACATCAATCTATTTAAGTAGCTAATACCAATATCCCTTGGCTAATGTGCTGCTGCTTGTCGTTGGCATGAGCTGGTTGTGGCTTTGATTTATATTTATTTTTTGAAATAATTTTGTATGTTTCAGGAAAGAATGTCTTAAATATCAGTAGTTTAATGTATACGTTTGTTGCTAAACGTGCAGCAGTTCAGCGAAATATTTATGTAATTTTTATAAGGAAACTACATTTTTTATGATTGCTTAGCTACATAAGTTTTTTTGAATGCTGCAGTGCATTATTTTTATAATCCCTGTATTTGCTAGGCATATTAATATTTTATATCGTTAATATTGCGATGCAACATGCGTAGTGGCTTGGTCTTTTGTAGTTGTCCAGATAAGTACTGCTACTTATGCCATTGGTTTATTCTTTTGGATGATCTTGAGTGCTTGACAAGAAAAATAGAATGGTGAGTAATGAATCCCGTCACGACCAATTACAAATAATAATGGCGTGGTGAAGCCCAAATACAGGTAAAGCTTTCATAGAATTGACAACCTGTAGGAGAGCAGCAATACCAGTTGAGATGCGTGAATAACGCCAATCGATTTAAGAGGATGGAGACTCCCTTATGTCTAATTACAGTCGTTTAGCAGCAATTCCTGCTGCCTTTATTGTTATGCAAGCCTTTGCAGCACCCGCATGGGATGCCGCAACCACCTATAACGGTGGCGAAGTAGTAAGTTATGCCGGTAAAGATTACAAAGCTCAGTGGTGGACCAAGGGCAATGTACCAGGCGCAGAACAGTGGGGCCCTTGGGCGCTACAAAGTGGCGGAACACCGACACCGGCCCCAACGCCTGTGCCAACTCCAGCCCCAACTCCCGTGCCGACACCGGTTCCAACGCCAGGCCCAACACCAGCACCAACCCCATCGGCTTGCTATGTAACATGGACAGCAAGCACGGCTTATTCAGGTGGCCAATCGGTTACCTATAAAGGCCGTAACTACAAAGCACAGTGGTGGACTCAGGGTGATGACCCAACGACCAATGTGGGTGCAGGTAAGCCTTGGCTAGATTTAGGTGCTTGCACTGGCCCAACACCGGCTCCAACGCCAGTACCAACACCAGTACCAACACCGGTACCAACACCGGTTCCAACACCAGTTCCAACACCAACACCAACTCCGCCGCCATCAGGCTCTAAGCAAGTAGGTTCATACTTTGCTCAGTGGGGCATTTATGATCGTGGTTATTTAGTGAAACATGTTCAGACTAGCGGCTCTGCGGCTAAGATGACTTTCCTGAACTATGCCTTCGGTAATCTCTACCCTAAAAACGGCGGCTACGAATGTGGCATCGTGACTAAGGCAGAAAATGGCGCTCAGGACGGCGGCGATGGCTGGGCTGATTTCCAAAAAGGCTTTGGCGCTAGCGATTCAGTCGATGGCGTGGGCGATGTTTGGGGTGAAGATGGTAAGGGCGGCTTAAAAGGTAACTTTAATCAGTTGAAAAAACTGAAAGCCAAAAACCCAAATCTAAAAGTATTTATCTCCCTAGGCGGCTGGACTTGGTCTAAGTGGTTCTCTAACGCGGCTTCTACCGATGCACTGCGTAAGCAGCTGGTTTCTAGTTGTATCGATGTCTACATCAAGGGCAATATTCCTTACGATGGCGGCTCCAATGCCGGTGGTAAGGGCAGCGCTGCAGGCGTGTTTGATGGGATCGATATCGATTGGGAATACCCAGGCGTGCAAGGGATTGGCACCAACACGGTTTCTCCAAACGATAAGCAAAACAACACGCTGTTGCTGAAAGAATTCCGCGCTCAGCTGGAAGCACTGACAGCAACTACAGGTAAGAAGTATGGCCTGACTGTAGCGATTGGTGCAGGGGCAGAAAAGATTGCGATGACCGAGCCTGGTGAATACACCAAGTACCTCGATTGGATCAACTTGATGTCTTACGACTTTAACGGCGGTTGGGATGCTAAGGGCCCAACAGACTTCCAGTCGCATCTTTACAATGATCCAGCCAGCCCACGTTATCTTGATCCTAAGACCGGAAAACCAGGCTTAGCTGCGCAATATAATATTGATAGCGCCGTCAAAAACCTGATTGCTGCAGGTGCTCCGGCTAGCAAAATTGTATTAGGTATTCCTTTCTACGGCCGTGGCTGGACAGGCGTTCCTAATATCAATAATGGCCTGTACCAATCGGCAACTGGCCCAGCTAAGGGCAAGTACGAGGCAGGGATTGAAGACTACCGCGTGCTTAAAGATGCGCCAGGCTCGGTATTTGTGCATCCAATCACCAAGCAATCTTGGAAATACGATGGCAGCACATTCTGGTCTTACGATACAACGGATGTGATCCAAACCAAGCTTGATTACGTGAAAGCCAATGGTTTGGGCGGCGCATTTAGCTGGTCCTTGGATGGCGACGATAGCGCTGGTACTTTGATGGGTGCAATGAGCAAGGTTCGCCAGTAAGATGATTTAGATTCTAGTTAGTTGATTAGCAAGCTACTAGTTTTAACCCTCATGCCTCGGCATGGGGGTTTTTTTTGCCCAGCTAGGGGATAATCCCCCCTTTGCCTGATCAAACGCCTCCACCATGTTACCCATTCAGTCTAATTTTAGCCTTCAACACGCCAATACACTGGGTTTGCCTGCTATTGCCCGCCATTTTTTGCGGCTGACAGATCCTGCACAATTAGCCGAGCTTTGCCTTGATCCAGCGCTTAAAGCCTTGCCTTGGCGCATCTTGGGTGGTGGCAGTAATTTGGTATTGGCTGATGAAATTAATGCCCTAGTGATTGCGGTGGAGTTAAAAGGTCGGCGCTTATTAAAAGAAGACGATGACGCTTGGTATATCGCCGCCACCGCAGGTGAAAATTGGCATGAGTTTGTGCAGTGGACACTGGCGCAAGGCTGGGCAGGGCTAGAAAACCTATCGCTGATTCCCGGTACAGTAGGTGCAGCACCGGTGCAAAATATTGGGGCTTATGGGGTAGAAGTCAAAGACACGCTGTTTGAGCTAACTGCCTATCGCCTTAGCGACGGGCAGGCGCGGGTTTTTAGCGCCGCAGAATGCCAATTTTCTTATCGGGATAGCTGCTTTAAGCAGGCTGAGGCGGATCAATGGCTGATTGCCGAAGTGGTATTTAGATTGCCAAAAACCACCAACCTTAAAACCAATTACGGTGATATTGAGCAAGAGCTACACCTGCTAGGGCAGCGCACGGCCCAAGCGGTAGCGCAGGCGGTGATTAATGTACGCCAGCGCAAATTACCTGATCCTGCCGTGATCGGCAATGCGGGCAGCTTCTTTAAAAACCCTATCGTGAGTAATACGCTGCGCGCCAGCGTATTGGCCGCGCATCCTGAGCTGGTGTCTTATCCTGCTGGCCCAGCGCATTACAAGCTGGCCGCAGGCTGGCTGATCGAGCGGGCCGGTTGGAAAGGCCGTCAACTCGGGCCAGTGGGCATGTATCAAAAACAAGCTTTAGTATTAGTAAACCATGGCGGTGCAACCCAGCACGACGTAGCCCTGCTCACCCAAGCCGTACAAGCCGATGTGCGCGCGCAATTTGGCGTAGAGCTAGAAGCCGAACCCGTCTGGTGGTGATGTATCGCATGGCTCATGGGGTATAACAATGTAGGGTGGGTGTGCAGATGTATCGTTGGCCCCATCCACGCGTCTGCATACGCATCGCATTGCCCGTCGTACAAAAAGGAAACTCCCATGTGGATAGATACCCATTGCCATCTAGATGCCCCTGAGTTTGCCGCAGACCGTGATGAAGTGGTCGCGGCAGCTAGGCGCGTGGGCGTGGGCCAGATTGTGGTGCCAGCGGTGAGCGAGGCCACGTTTGCGGACGCGCTAACCATGCGTGATCGTTATGGTTGTTTTCCAGCCTTTGGCCTGCATCCTATTTATACGGCGGTGCACCAAGACGCTCATTTACTTACCTTGCAGCATTATTTACAGCAGCATCAGCCCGTTGCGGTGGGGGAAATTGGCCTCGATTTTTATCTGCCCAGCTTAGATAGCAATCGGCAGGTAGAGATTTTTGAAGCGCAATTAAAACTCGCCCGTGATTTTGATTTGCCAGTGCTGCTGCATTTACGTCGCGCCCAAGATCAAGTGCTTAAATATCTGCGTAAATGGCGAGTCAAAGGCGGCATCGCCCATGCTTTTAATGGCAGCGTACAGCAGGCGGATGTGTTTATCTCGCTAGGGTTTAAGCTCGGCTTTGGCGGGGCGATGACTTACTCTGGCTCGCAGCGTATTCGCAAATTGGCCCGTGATTTGCCTTTAGAAGCGCTGGTGATGGAAACCGATGCCCCTGATATTCCACCTGCATGGCTAGATCACCAACGCAATCAGCCCGCTGAGCTAGTCAAAATGGCGGAAGTGCTGGCCGAGCTGCGCGGTATTAGCCTTGCAGAGCTGGCTGCGGCTACTTCGGCCAATGCTAGAGCCATTTTGCCAGGTTTACTTAGCGGCTAAACCTATTTATGGCTTGTTTGGACATCACCCTAAGCAAAGTCAGTAAAGGGGTTCCTGATTATGTCTCTTGCTCAATGGACTCTGTGTAGATGAATTTCTTGAGTGTTAGGCTTGGTTTTTGAATGTGTAGGGCGGGTGAAACCCGCGAGCCATGCTGAAGAAATACGCGGGTTTCACCCGCCCTACGATATTTATAATGAAATTGAGCAAGAGACATAATCAGAAAAGTGCTTGCCAACGGCTTGGTGGTCTTAGCATCACTCTAAGTTTCTATTTTTTAAGCCTTTTTGATTTGCAACAAATTTATTGCTTGGCAGTTTTTTTATTGCGATACATACTGTCGTCACAAAATGTTACCAGTAACATTAAACATAAAAACGAGTCAGGAGTCGATTCAATGAGTCAGATCGATCAAGCTACACCACACCAAGTTTTTGTTGTAATGGGCGTTTCAGGCAGCGGTAAGTCTGCAGTTGGGAGCGCAGTTTCGCGCGTGCTGGACTGTGGCTTTCTGGATGGTGATTTTCTGCACCCGCGTGCCAATATCGACAAGATGGCTTCAGGTGAGCCATTAAATGACGATGATCGTGCGCCTTGGTTAAAAGCACTCAGCACGGCAGCCTATGCCATGCAGCGCACGCAAGTTACCTCGGTGATTGTGTGTTCTTCGCTAAAAAAAGCCTACCGCGATATTTTGCGTGAAGGTAATCCAAACCTCTCTTTTATTTATTTGAGCGGCAGTTTTGAGTTGATTGAATCGCGCTTAAAAGCGCGTGTCGGTCATTTTCAAAAGCCAAAAATGCTGGTTTCGCAATTTGCCACACTAGAAGTGCCGGGTGCGGATGAGCCGGATGTGGCGCATATCGATATAGCCCAAAGCTTAGAAAACGTCGTAGCCGCTGCCGTGCAGCATATTCGCCCTGCTCAGGAGTAAGAGAGAATGGATACATTAACACTGGTTGTGACCTCGGTTGGCTCGGTTTTAATGCTGCTGTTTTTAGTGATGAAGGCGCGTTTACACGCTTTTGTTGCGCTGATGTTGGTGTCGATTGCTGCGGGGATAGGCTCGGGCATGCCGCTGGATAAAATTGCCGACACCATGCAAAAAGGTATGGGTGGCACGCTGGGCTTCTTAGCCGTGGTGGTGGCGTTGGGGGCTATGTTTGGCAAAATCTTGCATGAAACGGGAGCGCTGGATCAGATCGCGGTGAAGTTACTGGATCTATTTGGCCAGAGCCGCGCCAATTATGCTCTAGGGATTGCTGGCTTGATTTGCACGCTGCCGCTATTTTTTGATGTGGCGGTGGTGCTGTTGATTGGGGTGGTGTTTGCCGTGGCCCGTCGCACGGGGGGTAATGTGGTCAAGCTGGCGATTCCGCTATTTGCCGGTGTGGCCGCCGCCGCCGCTTTCCTTTTGCCAGGCCCAACCGCCATGCTGTTGGCTTCGCAAATGAAGGCTGATTTTGGCTGGATGATTGTTTTAGGCTTGGCTGCGGCCATCCCTGGCATGCTGCTCGCTGGGCCAATTTACGGTAACTTTATTAGCAAACATGTACACCTGCCGCTGCCAGCAGATGTGAGTGAGCCTAGTTTGGGTAAGGGGCAAATGCCGTCGTTTGGTTTTAGCTTAGCGCTGGTGTTGTTTCCACTAGTGTTAGTTGGCATGAAAACCATTGTGGCGCGTTTTGTTGATCCAAGCGGCAGCGCTTATCAATGGTTGCAGTTGATTGGCCATCCTTTTATTGCTATTTTGGCCGCATGTTTACTCGCTATCTATGGCCTCGCTTTGCGCCGTGGTATGAGCAAAGATAAGGTGATGGAGGTCTGCAGTGCGGCCTTGCAGCCTGCGGGAATTATCTTGTTGGTCACCGGTGCCGGTGGTGTGTTTAAACAAGTGTTAGTTGATTCTGGTGTAGGCCCTGCCTTGGGTAATGCCTTGATTGGTGCAGGCTTGCCAATCGCGGTGGCATGTTTTGCCTTGGCGGCAATGGTGCGGGTGATTCAAGGCTCGGCTACCGTGGCATGCTTAACCACCGTAGGCTTGGTTTTACCCGTGATCGAATTAGCGGGCTATTCAGGCGCACAGCTAGCGGCATTATCTATTTGTATCGCCGGTGGCTCGATTGTATTAAGCCATGTGAATGATTCAGGCTTCTGGTTATTTGGTAAATTTACAGGGGCCAATGAGCTGCAAACATTAAAAACCTGGACTGTAATGGAAACCATCCTTGGCACGACAGGGGCATTGGTCGGTATGGCGGCCTTTACTATGCTGTCATAGCCATTGATCGAAACGGCATAAAAAAGCCCAGTCTTTGATAAAGGCTGGGCTTTTTAGCGCCTATCTATCGCATGGGCTATGCCATACTTTTACATGTTTTAAGCAACTTGCAGCACAATCTTGCCACGGGCGCGGCCGCTTTCGCTGCGCTCATGGGCAAGAGCGGCTTGAGCTAATGGGAACACGCTGTCGATGACCACTTTGATGTGCCCAGCATCAAGCAATGTCGCAATTTCGCTTAATTGAGTTGCATTAGGCTGCACAAAGCAAAATTGGGCGTTCACTTGGTGTTTTTGCGCGGTAGCGGCATCGGGTTCGTCGCAAATGGAGACAAGCCTACCGCCCACTTTTAGTGTTTGCCAGCTTTGGGCCAGAATATCGCCGCCCATGGTGTCAAACACCACGTCTAGATCGCGTAAATCTACGAAGTTGGCTTGGGTGTAATCAATGACATGGTCGGCACCGTGGGCGCTGACCAATTCGGCGTTTTTACCGGAGGTGGTGGTATACACCTCGGCACCACGCCACTTGGCGAGCTGAATCGCAAATAGGCCCACACCGCCTGCTCCGGCATGGATTAATACTTTTTCGCCCGCTTGCAATTTTGCTATTTCAAATAGCGCTTGCCATGCCGTCAGCGCGGCTAAAGGCACGGCTGCTGCTTGTTGCCAGTCTAGACTTTGTGGTTTTTTTGCAATTTCACTGGCCCTAACGGCAACAAACTCGGCATACGCGCCATTGCGGGCAATATCTGGGCGGGAATATACGGCATCGCCGATTTTCCAGCCTGTGATTTGCTCGCCTAGGGCAACAATTTCACCAGCTACATCCCAGCCCAAAGTGAGCGGCATTTCATGAGACATGATGGATTGCAAATAGCCTTCACGGATTTTCCAATCCACTGGATTGACGCCCGCTGCGTGGACACGAATCAGCACATCATCAGCGTTAATCTGCGGTGTTGGCACATTTTCTAGCTGTAATACATCGCGTTGACCGTAGCTGTGTTGGCGAATGGCTTGCATGCTTGCTGTCATTTTTATTCTTCCAGTGGGTAAGTGAATGAGGCTAGTTTATCCATGAATCGCTGGATTGATTAGTACTGACAAAAGCATTACATTGTTGCCTTAACGGAATCAATCAGCTCGCAACACCAAAGGAAGCACGGATGACTCTTTCTCTAGATACTCTGCCAGGTTTGGCCTTGTTTTCCTGCGTGGTACGTCATGGCAGTTTGACGGGGGCCGCACAAGAGCTGGGCTTGAATCGTTCGTCCGTAAGTAAGCAGCTGGCGCGGTTTGAAGCTCAGCTTGGCGCAAAATTATTACAAAGAACAACGCGCAAGCTAGCGCTAACCGAGTTAGGCGAGCGGGTTTGGCAAGAGGCGCAAACGGTGGCTGCGGCGTTGGGTAATATCGATGCGATTACCGATGATTATCGGCAGAATGTGCGTGGGCGGCTAAAAGTGAGTTGCTCGTCGTCGCTAGCTAGGGTGCATTTAGTACCCTTACTTTCTTTATTTTCCCAGCGTTATCCAGAAGTTGATTTGCTCTTGCAATTGGAAGATCGTTTTGTGGATTTAACCACTGAGCAAGTCGATATCGCTATTCGGGTGGGCCATTTGCCAGATTCAACCTTGGTTGCACGTAAGCTGGGTGAATTGCAATTGCAGTTGGTTGCTAGCCCAGCCTATCTGGCACAGAAGGGCACGCCGCAAACACCAAGCGATTTGGCACAGCATGCTTGTCTATTTTACCAAAATGGCTCGCGCGCTATGAATCTATGGACTTTTTCTGGGCCATTAGGGGAGGAGAAAGTGCGGGTAAAGGGGCCTTTGGCGATGAATGATGCCTGTGCTTTGGTCGATGCGGCCACCCATGGGCTAGGTTTATTATTGATTGACCGCGCCTTATTAGCCGCGCCGCTTGCCAGTGGGCAATTGCTAGCGCTGCTGCCCGATTACCAGCTAGCAGTGGGCTTACCTGTGTATGCCGTCTACCCAGCACGCGATTGGCTTCCCGCCAAAGTAACCGCCTTTGTCGAGTTTATCGTCAGCGAATTTGCCCCTAGATTGGCAGTGCCCCGATAGCGAAACCCAAATTAACTCGGTATCAAGGGGCATTATCTCTTGGGGGCGCTCTTGAATGCACTGTTGATTCTTACAAACCGCCGTTTTCCATCATGGTGCGTATCACTCGGTTAAATGGCTCGATCCAATCTGAATCAAATTGCAGATCGGATGCGTTAACCTCGGCAATGGCGCGTAATACGGATTTGTTTTGCCCACGATGGCTGTGTTTTAGCATAACGGCCTCAAAAGCATCCACTAAGGCGATGATTTTTGCGCCTGGCACAATATCGTTGCCACTGAGTTTATTGGGGTAACCGGTGCCGTTGATGTTTTCGTGGTGCTGCAAACACATGGTTGATGCGTCGTGCCAGCCATCCATGCGGCTCAATAAACCGGCGGCCCAAGCAGGGTGATCAATGAGCTGGGCTCGCTCGGCATCGGTCATTCTGCCTACTTTTAGCCATAGCGATTCAGGCAAAAACATCATGCCAATATCGTGCATATAAACAGCCGCCTCTAGCTGGGTGCTAGAAACAACGCCGCCCGCGGCTTTATTTGTATTTAACGCTAATTGCAAATTACGTGCGGTGCGGCCACGGAACAAGGGTGAGCGCATTTCTAATTGCAGCGCCATATTGCGGAAAAAGCGCAAATCTTGGCTACGATCTTCATTAGAGCGCTCCACTTCATTACGTGAGCGATCAGGCATGACAATGACTGCTGCATGTTTAAAGCCTGTTACTGCTTCAATCAACCTAGCGCAAGCGGGATCAAGCTCCTCGGCTTGCAAGGTGGATAAGCCATCTAAGCCACGGGCTAGCGTGGGCAAGTGCAAACTGCTGGCGGAAGCATTATTACTGAGTGATTCTACGGCTTGCTCTAGCCTATCTAAGGTAAGCAGTAGCACTTCAGAAAGCACCTCCGTGAGTTGAATTTCGCCTGCGCGCATTCTAGCCAGTAGTGTTTCTATTCCATGCACTAAGGGAATCACAAACTCGACTCGGCATAATCCAGCATCGCCTTTTATATTATGAAACGCGCGGAATAAATCAGAGATCAACATCATCTTTCCGGGGTCACGCTTAAGCTCGGCAATGATTTGCTCAATGCGCGGGGCTAAATCCGCTAGGCTTTCCCGAAAATCTTGGAAAGTGTTGATATCGTGTATTTTTGGAACGAGTAAGCTGTCGTAGTTCATGGCGAGCTCCTTGGGGCTTATATAGCTTAAGCATAAGTCGCCATTACTGCAGAAGATATTCAAATTTGGGCTTTATTCTGTGCAGCGGCAGTTTTTGCTTGTCTTTGCTGGGTAATATTCGCGGCGTAAGATGTTAATCCTGCAACGACGCAGTGGGCATCAGGATTTAGAATGACTACTGCTGAAACGGAATTTTTGCATTGAATTGATTTCGATGTTGTTTCATCTCTCTCCTCTGTATGTATTTACGCCACCGAATCGGTGGCGTTTTTTTTTGTCTTAAAGGGTACAATAGCAGATTGCTCTTAAGAAAAGTTTCACGACCATGACTGAATCCATCCGCTTATCCAAACGCATGACTGAACTTGGCATGTGTTCACGCCGCGAGGCCGACGAATTTATTGAACAAGGCTGGGTAAAAGTCGATGGCGTGGTGGTGGACACGCTGGGCAGCCGCGTTGTTCCAGAACAAAAAATTACCCTAGAGCGCCAAGCTACTTTATTTCAAGCCGAACGTGCCACCATCCTGATGCATAAGCCCGTTGGCTATGTCTCTGGCCCCGCCGAGCCAGGTGAGCGCCCAGCTTGGACATTGATCAAAGCTGAAACACGCTTTATTGCCGATAAATCGGGCATCGTGTTTCTAAAAAAACATATGCATAATCTGGCCCCTGCTGGCCGCCTAGATGTTGATTCGTCGGGCTTATTAGTGCTGACGCAAGATGGCCGTATCGCTAAAAAGCTGCTGTCAGATGTAGATGTAGAGCGCGAATACGTGGTGCAAGTTGAAGGCTTTTTATCCGATGAAGGCATGAAGCAGCTAAATAATGGCCTAAGCCTAGATGAAGAGCGCCTTAAGCCCACTAAGGTGAGTTGGCAGAGCGAAGACGCATTGCGTTTTGTATTGCGCGAAAACCGCCCGCGCCAAATTCGCCGCATGTGTGAATTAGTGGGTTTAAAAGTAATCGCCATCCGCCGCCTGCGCATTGGCCGCGTATCGCTCTCTGATTTGCCTGTAGGCCAGTGGCGCTATTTGCGTATGGAAGAGCGCTTTTAAGCCATGCTAGAGCGTAAGTCCATGGTTTTGTAGGGTGCCAAAAGCGCTGCATGCGACGTTTATGTCGCCCAGCGAAAGGGCATTGCACCATTTTGCTTTGAATCATTGAGGGCAGACCACAATTAAATGTGGTCTGCCCTTATTTATTACGTTTATTAAACCTCGCCTCTTGCCTGATACATTGGCAGCAGCAGCTCTGCTGCTATCTCAGTAAATTTCTCATCGTTCAGCAGGCTTTGCCCGCGCCAAGCCATTTCATACCATGGCTCGCTTTCTTCCCCGCTAAAACCGCGCAGGCTGTTACCGTGCCAAGATTCAAAGGCGGCTTTCTTGGCTTTGTCAGTAGAGCCGTCATCCTGACTAAGCGCTTCAGCATATTTGGCGCTGCTGCGGGTGGCAAAGGGTAGGCGCTCTGCTTGGCCTTGCCAGTAGTATTGCAGCCATTTTTCTAGCTCTGCACTGGGGTTTTCTACCGCCCCAAAGCGCCAATGACCTTTTTGGCTGACGATGCGGGTTTCCTGTGCCACGCCATCAGGGCTGGCTAGGCACAGCGCAAGGTGTTTTAGCCAGCAGGCGATCAGCTCGATGGGGGAGTTGTGATCGGTCCAGATCATCACTTGGCCATTGGAGCGGAGTTGGTGCAAAGCGCCAGTTAAAATATGCCCAGCTAGCTCAAAGCGGAAAGAATACGGCGCGAGGGGCACATCGCTGATCAGTGGTTCGGCGGTGTTATACAGCTTAATCATGGTGGCAGATTGCTTGGCGGCGCTGATATCACCAAAGCCGCCGTGGGGTAGCAGGCCTGCGGCGCGGCCAGTGGCAATGGCGTCTGTGCTCCAGCCTTGCTCTAAGGATTGCCAAATCACGCTGTTTAGCTCGCTTTTGGCGGAGAAAGACAGGCTAAATGGCTCATTACTTTCAAACTCTACCGCCTCGGTGGCGAGGCGAATGCCGAGGCGATTCCTGAGCAAATAGCGGGTGGGGTTGCGCCAAAAAGACAGAAAATCGGCAAAGGCAATCGGCGCAAGCTCTGGCGGCGGCAAGGCCTCGCTCAGTACCGATATGGGCGCGTTTTGTGCTTGGCCCAGTTGCGTTGCGGCGGCAAACCACAGCGGTGAATACGCTGCCAGCCGCTGGTCTTTGAAATAGCGCGGGCTAAAGGGCTGGAGCGGATGCTCGATAATCAGATGGCTAAGCAGGCGTTCCCGCTCTAAGCGCCGCCATTTTAGTGCCTCATTGCCCAAGGCTGGCATGGGGGCGGCGTCTGCCAGCACAAAGCTTTTGCTCACCGCGTCGATTAAATCAGAGACCACCACCGATGGCGGAATCACGCCATTATCTTGAATCCCACGGCCTACATAACTGAGATACAGCACATCGCTGGCCGAAAGCAGGGTTTCTAAAAACAGATAGCGATCATCGGCACGGCGGGATCGATCGCCGTATTGCGGATTGTGTGCCATCAAATCAAAACCAGGCGGGCGGGATTCACGTGGGAAAGCGCCATCATTAAAGCCCAGCAGGGCAATCACTCTAAAGGGCAGGCAGCGCATCGGCACCATGGCGCAAAACGTCACCGCGCCGGTTAAAAATCCACCACTCGGAATCTTGCCGGATAGCGCACCATTCAGCCAGCTGCGCGGCACGGATAAATCCACCGGTGCAGCGTAGCCCGCCTCTTGGCTTTGCAGCGCGAATTCCATCACCTGCTCGCGCAGCTCGGCCATCAACACCACTTCATCATCGTCTGGCGCAAACAGCGCATCAATCAGAGCGATCAGCTTGATATGCCACTCTGCTGGGGTGTGCTCGCCAGATAGCGCCGCAGCTTGGGCAAACAGCGTTTCAGCAAAGGCCGCCAATCCAGCAGCCAGCTGAGCCTGATTGCCCGCCACGCCATTGCCTGGCAGGGTTCCGGCAAACAGCGGAGCCGCATGGTGAGCTACGCCAGCGGGCAGGGCAATACTAAGCAGCAATCTATCTAGGCCAAAGCGCCAAGTGTGCTCAAAAGTATTAGGTAGGCCTAGCTCGGCCTTATGCTCGCCATCTCTGCCCCAATGAATGCCCAGCTCATTGATCCAGCGATGAATGGTGGGCAGCTCGCTGGCGGGGATATCAAAACGGCGGGCAATGGCGGGAATATCCAGCAGAGCCATCATCCAATCGCTGGCAAACCGGCATTGCGGCAGGGTGAGCAGCTCTAATAGCGCTTGGGCGAGTGGGGCGGAATCGCGCAGGCTGCGGTCGGCAATGGCAAAGGGCACGTGCGGGTTTGGGTTTTTGTGTTGATCTGTTGCTGTTTTCCGCTGATCTGTTCGACCAAACACCGCCTCAATATAAGGAATGTAATGTTCGATATCGGGCATTAAAACCACAATATCGGCGGGGCTTAAGCTGGTATTCCGTTCAAACAAGGCCAGTAGTTGATCGTGCAGCACTTCTACTTCGCGCATGGCCGAATGGCAAACGTGGATTTGCAGCGATTTATCATCCAGCGCCACCCGTTGTGCGGTTTCGGGGCTGCGGGCCACCAGCTCTAGCACATCGCTTTTTAGCGTTTGCAGCAGTGTTTCATGGTTGCCTGGAAAGGCCGTGAAATACTCCATCATTTCTGGCTCGGCAATCAGCTGGTTAAAAAACTCCCGTCCCTGCTTGCCCCACACCGCCAGCAGCGGATTGCCAACCTCCAGATATAAATCATCCGGATCATAACCATCAGACAGCCGTGCTATTTCGGCCTGATCCCGAATCTCGCCCCAAGGAACGCTGCAAGGGTTGAGCGCATGGATAAACACCTCGCAGCGCTTGGATAGCGCCCGCAAAATCTCCATATACACCGGCGGCAGGCTAGAAATCCCAAACAGCGAAACGCGGCTGGGTAAATCTAAAGGGCGCGGGTCGAGCAGCCGCGCATGGGTGGCCGCCAGCAAAGCGCCACGATGCCCGCCATCCACACGAATATCCAGCTCATCTTTAGATAAATAACGCCACAGCGCCGCCTGCCAAGCCTCATCATCCCCCAGCCCCAAGTTCTGGTTTTTTTCCCAAGCCAGCAGCCAATCGGCGCGGTAAACCAGATACTGATCGAACACATCGGCAATCCGCGTGGCCAGCTCAAAGCGGCGAAAATCCCCGCCTTCACGCAAATAATTAAGCAATACCGGTGCATTAGGCTCTGAATCCAGCCAAGCCAATACCCGCCAACCCATAATCTCCCGCGAAAACGGTGATCTTTTCGGCAACTGCCCACCCAGCGTGCGCTGCATTAAATCCCAGAAAAAAGACGCCAACAGCGGATACCCCATCTGCGCTGTCATCCCTTGTTTTTCTGCCAAGCGAAAATTCAACCACCGCCCCATCCCCTTAGACTGCACCACAATCTTTTCCTGCTCAAAGGGGGACGCCAAAGGAGAAGTCTCTAACTGATGCGCCAGCGCCGCCAGCAGAACGTCGATACGGTTGGATTGGAATAGATGCAGCACGGATGGGGTCTCGGGGGGAGGGTAGGTAGGATCGTAGCAAACAAAATTAAGTATCTGAGAAATTATATTTTATATATTTTTTACAAAATATTAATTTACTGTTTGTTTTTTGAAATAATTTTGTAAGTTTTTTCGTAGTGTGTAAAAATATGCATATGGTTTTTGTGGTGATTATGTCTCTTATGTAACTAACATGGATTTTGGTTTGGGTTATTTATTTCTTATGTATGTTCATACACATTAAAGATAATTTAGTGTGATCAAGCTCAAAGAATTAGTAGCGCACGCTCATGTTGATAATTTATTTATAAGAGTGGTATTAATCAATTTTTATTTTAATGTTGCATGTTTTTTGGTGTTGTGATGATAGATCAATTGAAGCTGTTCGGTGATAGTTTAGGATGGATGTCTAACTTAATTGGTCTTCTTCCTTTATTTGCTATATATAAGTATTGGGGGAGGATGAAAATATATATTTTGGGATGTGAATTTAATAATGTCAAAGATTATGTTGATAAAGTTAATAGCTTGTCCATTCGCCCTAGTAATAGAGTTATAAAAATTGCAATTGTTGATGACGAGCCTCATGATTTTCCTGTTGAATATTTAAAACGGTGTAATTATGATGTCATAGTCTTTGAAGAAATATCATTGTCTGAGTATGAAAAATTCAGCAGCTACGATATTGTTTTCTTAGATATGATTGGTGTGGTTATAGAGGATAGGGATAAGGGGGCTTTAGAGTTAATTAAGCGAATTAAGGGGATGAATAACTCTCCATATGTAGTGGCTGTTTCTAAAACAACATTTGACCCAACTGTGACTGAGTATTTTAAGTTGGCTAATGATGTTGCGAAAAAGCCAATTGATTCAATTAAGTGTGATGATTTGATTAAATCATATAAAAATGAAGTTTCTTCGGAGGTTAACTCTAAAAAGGTTGATGAAATTCTTAATCAAAGGAGTGTCCCTACTAAAATGGCCAATAAGGTTACTTCTATTATTGTTGGTTATTTGGAGGGGAAGATGTCTGATGAAGTTTTCTTAAGGAGGATTAATTGTATTCCTGCTAATTTTGAAAAAGATAGTTTAATTTTTTTTGTTGGAAAAATTAAAGATGATTTGTCATGATTGAAATGTTGCTTAATAGTAATGCTGTTTATAGACCGTGGCCTGTTTTTTATAAAGATAAAAAATATGTTGGTCAAAAATTTGATATGCCTAGTTGTTGTACTGATAAATGTTTCTTGGGGAGTAATACTTCATGTCAATGTGAACATGGATTTTCATTTTTAAAGAAGAAAATAGGCGGGTTTGATGTTGTTATTGCGGGGGTTTATGAAGATATTGACCTAGTGTCTAAGTGGTTTAGGCCTTATACAAAGGGGAGAAAGTTTACAAGTAAAGATATTGATGCTTGGGCTGTTGATTTTTCTCATCTTTTGAGGGATTTTAATAAACAAAAAGAAGTTGCATTTAGTGATTCAATGCGGCCATTGCATGAGATTAGTAAATGGTCAGGGCAAGTTTATTCGATTGCACATAGAATGATTAGCACTAATTCAACAGCAAGCTTTGAGGATGATTTTTCTAAGGCAAGTAGCGATAAAAAAGCAATATTTAAATCTTCGAAAATGCTTGTTGATTCTTTTGATAGTATCTCCATTTATTTTAACACAGAGTCTGCGGCATATGGAAAAAAAAGGCCAACTGATGTTTATAGGCTTGTGCATAAGATAGCAATAATTTTGGGTCATGCTGAAGCCTCTGCTAGTAATAGGAAGATTAAAATATTAGGCGAGAGTAGAAGGAATTATGATGTTTTTGAGTCGTTTAAAATAATTCCATTGAGTTTGCTTCAAAATGCAATTAAATATTCTAGCAGTAAAGATATTGAAGTAAAATTTGAAGAAAATATTAACTCATTGAAAGTCATATTTTTATCTTATGGGCCACTGATTAGTAATGATGAGAAAAATAATTTATTTAACAAAGGTTTTCGAGGGAAGTGGGCCTCTCAAATTCACCATGAAGGAATGGGTATGGGATTGTATACTGCGAAAATTGTTGCTGATGCAAATAATATTGATCTTGTAGTTATAAGTGATTATTGTGGTTATGACGTTTCTTGTATTCCTCAAGCTTGCAATAGGTTTGAGTTGACTTTTAAATGTTAAATTATTCATTAATTTAAATAAATTTGGACTTTTTATTTAAACTAAACCCCATGCCTAAACCCAAACTCCCCCCATTAAACGATGCCATCCGTGCCGATTTGTTTACCCATCTGGCAACGATGGAAAAAGCAGGCTTGCCGGTGGCGCAGGCTTTTTTATCGTTGCGGCTGGCAAAAGCAGCCCAGCCTCGGGTCGACGAGGCGCGTAAGTGGTTGGGGCGGGGTAAGGATGTGGCGGCGGCAGGGCGGATGGCGGGCTTGTTTAGCGATCTGGAAGCGGATTTGCTGCACGCGGCGATCAGCGCGGGCAGCCCTGCGCATACTTACTTTCGCCTAGCTGAGCGCTATGCGCTGAAAGCCAGATTAAGCAAGCAGATGCGCTCCAAAATGATGCTGCCCATCGTTGTATTTGTGCTGGCTTTGCTGGTGCAGCCGCTGCCTGATTTGGTTTTGGGCGCGCTTAGCCCGGCTGCTTATTTGTGGCGCTGCCTGCGGCCGATGCTGTTTTTTATCAGCCTCTATGGTTTGTTCAGAGGGGTTTCAGATTGGCTGGAAGTCGCGCAGCCGTCGCGTTTACGGCTGCAGCTTGAAACAATGCTGATCAAAATGCCGCTGTTTGGGGCCATGCATGTGCGGCGTAATGCGCGGGATTTTTTTGAGAGCATGGCGCTGATGCTGGAAGCGGGGCTGCCGATGTTTGATGCCCTGCCCAAGGCGAATCGGGCGATTCATAATCAGCTGATCCGCAGCGAATACAGCCGTATTTTGCCTAAAATGCAGCGCGGGGATAGCCTAGCCAAAGCTCTAGACCAGCAGATTTTTTTGGGTGAGGAGCGGGTGATTGGCTTTGTGCAAACAGGGGAAGCTAGCGGCACTTTGCCAGAAATGCTGCTGCGGCATGTAAATATAGAAAGCGAGCATATCGCTGATTTTCAAAGCAAAGTGGCTGAGTGGTTCCCGCGCATTGTATACGGCTTGCTGATGCTGTGGATGGCTTATGGCATGCTGGCAGGGAATGGCGCTGCTGTGCCAGAGATGCCTGCGGATCTGTAGGCTATATGTAATTTTCTGTGGTTTTTTTGACAATTTTTTGGCTTATTTGTTTGACTTGTTTGTAAGTAAAAGCTATGATCCGCGCTCTTGACGGAGAGTTGGCCGAGTGGTCGAAGGCACTCCCCTGCTAAGGGAGCATACGGGCAAAACCTGTATCGAGGGTTCGAATCCCTTGCTCTCCGCCAGGTACCCCATTAATCGCCTAGGTTGGTGGGAAATAATTTAGATTCAATGCATGTCGCCCTTGTTGATCAAGGGTTTTTTTTCGTCTGGACCTTGCCAAGGTCGGTGTTTTTCTGTGCAATATTCTTTGTTTATCTGATACAAGCTCGGGCAAAAACTGTTTTAAGTCAGATATATTCTTGCTAGACCACCTAGGTATTTGCTGACTGCTAGAATAAGCAAATAGGAGGGTTTATGACGGCATCCTTTGATTTTAATCGCTCACCTTTTAGTAGCTTAACGGCTGCTGAGCGCGATCGCTTGTCAGCTGCGCTGGATATTAGTTATTTTGCGGCGGGTCATTTTATTCAGCAGCTAGGGCAGCAGGTGGATGCGCTGCTGGTGGTGATGAAAGGGTTGGTCAGTGAAGAGGGCACAGGGGATGAGGCGGTTTTTTACGGCGCTTTTGATGTGCTGGATAGCAAATCACTGCTCAGTGCCAAGGCTTGCGGCACTTTGCGGGCGGTAGAGGACACGCTGCTCTGGCATATTAAACGCGATGTGGTGATGCAAATCAGCGATGCTAATCGCCAGTTTGCGGCGTTTTTTTATGCCGATGTGGCCCGCAAGCTGGCGGCGCTAGATCGCCCAGTGCAAGAGCTGCAGCCACGGGTGGGCGATGCCGTGTTACACCCGCCCTGTTGGTTGGCAGAAAGCGCCAGCGTGCTGGATGCCGCAAAGCTAATGAAAAGCACGCACAGCCGTGCGGTGCTGGTGCAAGAAGCTGCGGGCGTGGGGATTTTTACTCAAAGTGATTTACGCAATGTGGTGGCCGATGGGCTGGATGCGCAGCATGAAGCCATTTATCGCCATATCAGCCGCCAGCTGATTTGTGTAAAGGCCGAAGACGATCTGCATCACGCCATGCTGCTGATGATGCGTCATTCAGTGCAAAGGCTGATTGTGCAGCAAGACGAGCAGATTTGCGGCGTGCTAGAGCAGATTGATCTGATGTCGGCGCTGGCCAATAACCCGCGCAGCATTACCGCCCAAATTGGCCGCGCCCAGCATCCTAGTGCATTACTGGCTGCGGTTAAAAGCACGCAGCAGCTGATTATTTCCCTAAACCGCAGCGGTATGAAGATCACTTTACTGGCCGAGCTGCTGGCCGAAATTCGCCATCGCTTATTTAGTAAGCTTTTTAGCCTGCTGGCTCCGCCGGAGATGCTGCCGCATGTGTGCCTGCTGGTTTTAGGCTCGGAAGGGCGGGGCGAGCAGATTTTAAATACCGATCAAGACAATGCGCTGATTATTGCCGATGGCTATCAGCACCCAGATTTGCAACGGGTTTGCGATGAGTTTACGGCTCATTTAATTGAGCTGGGTTATCCGCCATGCCCTGGCGGGGTGATGATTTCTAATCCTGCGTGGCGGCAAAGCGTCAGCGCTTATAAGCGCCAAATGGATGAATGGAGCCGCTCTGCCAGTAGTGAAAACGTGATGAATATGGCGATCTGGCTGGATGCTCGGCCTGTTTGCGGGCAAAGCGCTTTATTTGATGAGTTAGGCGATTATTTAACGGATGGCGTGGCCGATAACGCGGCCTTTTTATCCCGCTTCGCGTTTCCTATTGAGCAATTTGCCACGCCAATTAATTTGTTTTCTCGGTTAATTGCCCACGCGGGCGCAGATAAAAACTGCCTAGATTTAAAAAAAGGCGGTATTTTTCCGCTAGTGCATGGCGTGCGCAGCTTGGCTTTGCAATATCAAATTAAAGAAACCAATAGCTATCGGCGGATTCAAAGCCTGATGGCGCTTGGGCATTTAAATGAAAGCTTTGGCCGAGATATCAGCGAATCTTTGGCATTTTTACAGGGCTTGCAGCTTAAATTAGGGCTGGCTAGGCAGGCAATGGGTAAGCCGATCGATAATCTGCTTGATCCAGCACAGCTCACTACCCTAGAGCGCGAGCTGCTTAAAGATACGCTTGGGGTGGTAAAGCAATTTCGGCAATTAATGAGCCATCACTTTAAGCTAGGCATGCTATGAAATGGCTGCAAGACGGGGTGCAGAAGTGGCGGCGATCGCGCGCGCTGGCTGGCTTACGTGATCCGCAATTTGCATTTTTATGGGATCAGCCACCGGCTGGAGAGTACGTTAGCTTAGATTGTGAAATGAGCTGCTTAGACCCTAAGCTGGCCGAGATTATCAGCATTGCGGCGATTCTGATTAAGGATCAGCGCATTTTGCTTTCAGAAACATGGACGGTTCTAGTTAAGCCCGCTGGGCAAATCAACCCCGCCAGCATTCCCGTACACGGTTTACGCCACCAAGATGTGCAAGATGGCTTAGCACTTGCAGATGCCTTGGCGCAGCTACTGCATTTTATCGGCCCAAGGCCTATCGTGGGCTATTACCTAGAGTTTGATCTGGCGGTGATTAATCGCAGCTTAAAGCTGGGCGTGGCGCTGCCGAATCAGGCGATAGATATTTCTGGGTTATTTTATGACCGAATGGTGAGCGCGCATCGCCCTGAGGTGGATCTAAGCCTTAGCCATATCTTGCTCAGCTTAGATATCCCAGACCTGCCTAGGCATAACCCAGTTAACGACGCGCTTTTGGCTGCAATGGCGTTTTTAAAGCTGCGGGTTTAGACAGCGCATGGTTTTGTTGGGAGGCAAAACCATGCGCCAGCTAGCGCTTATTTCCACATATTTAAAGTTTTGGCCAAATACTGCCCAGTATGGCTTTCGGTGCAAGCCGCTAGCTCTTCTGGGGAGCCGCTCATCAGGATACGTCCACCGCCTGCGCCGCCTTCGGGCCCTAGATCAATCACCCAGTCTGCGGTTTTCACCACATCCAGATTATGCTCGATCACCACCACGGTATTGCCGTGCTCACGCAGGCGATGCAGCACGGTCAGTAGTTGGTCGATATCGTGGAAATGCAAGCCGGTGGTTGGCTCATCCAAGATATACAGGGTGCGGCCGGTATCGCGTTTGGATAGCTCCAGTGCTAGCTTCACCCGCTGTGCTTCACCACCAGACAGCGTAGTGGCGCTTTGGCCTAAGCGGATGTAATCCAAGCCTACATCAGTCAGCGTTTTCAGCTTACGCGCCACCGTAGGTACGGCGGCAAAGAACTCCAGCGCCTGCTCTACCGTCATTCCCAATACTTCGGTGATGTTTTTGCCCTTGTACTGTACTTCCAGCGTTTCGCGGTTGTAACGCTTGCCGTGGCACACATCGCAAGGCACGTACACGTCTGGCAGAAAGTGCATTTCCACCTTCAGTACGCCATCGCCTTGGCACGCTTCACAGCGGCCGCCTTTCACGTTAAAGCTAAAGCGTCCTGGCCCGTAGCCGCGTTCACGGCTGGTGGGTACACCGGAAAATAGCTCACGAATCGGCGTAAACATGCCGGTATAGGTAGCAGGGTTAGAACGCGGGGTGCGGCCAATTGGCGATTGATCGACGTTAATCACTTTATCAAAGTGCTCTAAGCCCGTGATGCTTTCAAACGGTGCAGGCTCCCCAGATGCGCCGTTGAGTTCTTTCGCGGCGATGGTGTAAAGCGTGTCATTAATCAGGGTAGATTTACCCGAGCCTGATACACCGGTAATGCACACAAACAAGCCTACTGGTAGTTTCAGCTCAACTTGTTTCAGGTTATTACCCGTTGCACCTTTCAGCGATAGCCATTTTTCTGGATCGGGCTGGCGGCGAACTTCTGGGATCGCAATTTTGCGAGCACCCGATAAAAACTGCCCAGTGATCGAGCGTGGCTCGTTCATGATGTCTTCAGGCGTGCCCGCCGCTACCACTTCACCACCATGCACACCGGCACCTGGGCCCATATCCACTAGATAATCGGCCATGCGGATCGCGTCTTCATCGTGTTCAACCACAATCACGGTGTTGTCCAAGTCGCGCAGATGGCGCAGCGTGCCCAGCAGGCGGTCGTTATCGCGCTGATGCAGGCCAATGGATGGCTCGTCCAGTACATACATCACGCCGGTCAGGCCAGAGCCAATCTGGCTGGCAAGGCGAATCCGCTGTGCTTCACCACCGGATAGTGTATCGGCGCTGCGATCCAGGCTGAGGTAATCCAAGCCAACGTTGACCAAAAAGCCCAAGCGTTCGCGAATTTCTTTCACAATTTTTTCAGCAATTTGCCCCTTAGCGCCTGTGAGCGTAAGGGCCGCAAAATAGCCTGCGGTTTCTTTCAAGGCCATTTTGCTGACTTCGTGCAGATTACATTCGCCAACGCGCACATTACGCGCTTCAATCCGCAGCCTTGCGCCTTCGCAATGCGGACAGGGCTGGTTGTTTTGATACTTGGCTAATTCTTCACGCACCGCCATCGAGTCGGTTTCAACATAACGGCGTTCCAGATTGGGAATAATCCCTTCAAAGGCATGCGAGCGCGATACTTTATTGCCGCGCTCGTTCATATAGGTGAAAGCAATTTCCTCAGTACCTGAGCCGTGTAATACCGCTTGCTGCACTTCGGCAGTCAGCTCCGTCCACGCTTCACTGACATCAAAGCCATAGTGCTCAGCAATGCTGGTTAGCATCTGGAAGTAAAATTGATTACGTTTATCCCAGCCCTTAATCGCCCCTGCCGCTAGGCTTAAATCAGGGTGAGCCACCACACGCTTAGGATCAAAGAAAGTAATCTGGCCAAGGCCTTCGCACTTTGGGCAAGCGCCCATTGGATTATTAAACGAGAATAAGCGCGGCTCTAGCTCGGGCAGGCTGTAGCTACAAATCGGGCAGGCAAACTTGGCGGAGAACCAGTGCTCTTTGCCGCTATCCATTTCCAAAGCAATCGCGCGGCCTTCGGCGTGGCGCAGCGCGGTTTCAAACGATTCGGCCAAGCGCTGCTTGATGTCTTCGCGCACTTTAAGCCGATCGACCACCACTTCGATGGTGTGCTTTTTGTTTTTATCTAGCTTAGGCGTTTCTTCTAGCTCGCAGATTTCGCCGTCCACGCGAACTCGCACAAAGCCTTGCGCACGCAGCTCGTCAAATAGATCAACATTTTCACCTTTTTTACCGACCACTACTGGTGCCAGAATCATCAGCTTGGTTTCTTCCGGCAGGGCTAAGACGTGATCGACCATCTGGCTAACGGTTTGCGATTGCAGTGGCTGCTTATGCTCGGGGCAGTAGGGCGTGCCAACGCGGGCAAATAACAGCCGCAGATAATCGTGGATCTCGGTGACTGTACCAACAGTGGAGCGCGGATTATGACTGGTGGCTTTTTGCTCGATGGAGATCGCTGGGCTAAGGCCCTCAATCAAATCCACATCGGGTTTTTCCATCAATTGTAAAAATTGCCGCGCATAAGCGGATAGCGATTCTACATAGCGACGCTGGCCTTCGGCGTAGAGCGTATCAAACGCCAAAGACGATTTGCCCGAGCCGGAAAGCCCCGTAATCACAACTAAACTGCCGCGTGGCAGGTCGAGATTAACGTTTTTTAAATTGTGCGTGCGAGCGCCGCGAATGCGAATTTGCGGGGCTTCGGATGATTCGATACGACGGTACGACATAAAGGCCGGTATCTGCAGTAAAGAGGAATCGGATAATATACCGGACTTTCCTGTCAAAAGTGCGTTGGAAGCATTTACTTGACCATTACATTTGTATCTTTAATGCTTATTGCAAACCTTGTTGTTCCACGAAAAACACGAAAAGCACTAAAAACGGCGTGAATCCACTGAATAAGTGGATGATCTGTGGCCTGTTCGTAATTTTCGTGTTTTTCGTGGATAAAAACAGTTTTTTTGCCCCCGACATTGATATTTGAAGCCCATGACTCCTCTAGAACTACGTGCCTCGCTTGGCTTAGCCGGGCTTTATGCCTTGCGTATGCTGGGAATGTTTCTGATCTTGCCGGTGTTTGCGGTTTACGCTGGCAAACTACCCGGTGGCGATAATCATACGATGGTTGGTTTGGCGTTTGGCGCTTATGGCCTCACGCAAGCCTTATTGCAACTGCCTTTTGGCATGTGGTCGGATCGGGTTGGCCGCAAAAAAGTCATCTATATCGGCCTTGCCCTCTTTGCCGTGGGCAGCATCATGTGTGCTATGGCTGATCATGTGGCATGGCTGATTGTGGGCCGCGCCGTGCAAGGGGCGGGGGCTATTTCTGCGGCGATTACCGCACTGCTGGCCGATTTAACTCGCGAAGAAAACCGCACCAAGGCCATGGCGATGATTGGCGGTAGTATTGCCAGCACCTTTGCGATTTCTTTGGTGGCTGCGCCCACCTTGGCGGCATGGATAGGCTTACCAGGCATCTTTTTGCTGACCGCCGGTTTAACCATTGCCGCCATGATTGGCGTGAAGCAGATTATTCCTAACCCAACCATTTCGCGTTTTCATTCTGACGCCGAAATCAGCGCCACCCGCCTGCCTGCCGTATTGCGCCACCCGCAGCTATTACGTATGAACTACGGCGTGTTTGCCCTGCATGCCGCACAAATGGCTATGTTTACCGTGATGCCGCTGCTGCTGACTAAATTAGGCGGGCTAGAGTTAGAGCATCATTGGTGGGTGTATTTACCGGTGGTGCTGGTTAGCTTTGTGCTGATGGTACCCGCAGTGATTTATGGTGAAAAAAAACAACACTTAAAAGAAGTGTTTATTTTTGCCATCAGCCTGATGCTGCTCGCCCAGCTGGGCATGGCGCTGTATATGCCTAATCTGACCATGATTGTGGTGTGGTTGTCGGTGTACTTTATTGCGTTTAATATTTTAGAAGCCACCCAGCCTAGCCTTATTTCTAAAATTGCCCCAAGCGATGCCAAGGGTACGGCGATGGGTGTTTACAATACTTGCCAATCCTTGAGCATGTTTTTAGGCTCGGCAATTGCGGGCTGGCTGTATCAGCAGCATGGCAGCGTCACTGCTATCTTTTTGCTGTGTGCTGCACTGATGGTGATCTGGCTGTTTTTTGCCGCAGGCATGCAGCCGCCGCTGCCGGTTAAAACACAAATGTTCCATATTGGCGATAATTGGGAAGGCAGCGCACAGGCTCTGTCTGTTAAACTTGCCGCTATTGACGGTGTAAAAGAAGCCGTTGTGTTAATTGACGAACGCGTGGCCTTGCTGAAAGTTCTGCAAACAGGCTGGGACGAAGCTGCGGCGCGGCAACTTATTGAAGAGACGGCAGGTTTAACCACCCCGTCTGCCCCGTAAAAGATTAAAAAAGAGATAAACAAATGGCTTCACTAAATAAAGTAATTTTGATCGGCAACCTAGGCAAAGACCCAGAAAATCGCTTCCTGCCATCGGGTGGTGCGGTATGTAATTTCAGCATTGCCACCACCGAAAGCTGGAAAGACAAAGCCACCGGTCAAAAGCAAGAAAAAACCGAATGGCACAATATCACCATGTACAACCGCCTGGCCGAAATCGCGGCGCAGTACCTGAAAAAAGGCTCATCGGTTTACATCGAAGGCCGTCTGCAAACCCGCAAATGGCAAGATAAAACCACCGGCCAAGACCGCTACACCACCGAAATCATCGCCGACCAAATGCAAATGCTCGGTGGCCGCAGCGGCAATAGCAGCGGCCCAGCCGATACCGGCTATGACGATGGCGGCTTTAACCAGCAGCCGGCTTATCAGCCACAACAAGCCGCCCCAGCGCCTGCCCGCCGCCCAGCACCTGCACCCGCTGCCGCAGCACCAAAAAGCTTTGATGATTTTGAGGATGATATTCCCTTCTGATTCGCGGTATTGCCTGAGTGTAAAAATTTCAACCCCTCTTTTGAGGGGTTTTTCTTTTTCTCAGTAATGGGAAACGGAGATAGGCTAATTAAGCTTTTGAATTCGGCATAAGTCTCAGTAGATCCTCGCTTCATACTGCGCTTTGCCAGTTATAATCTGACGCAACCTTTCGCTAGACATAAAGAATAATTAAACATGCTCCAAGATATCCAAAAAACCCTCTGGTCGGCAGCGGATAAGCTGCGTGCTAACGTCGATGCGGCGGAATATAAGCACATCGCACTGGGCATGATTTTTCTGAAATTCATTTCTGATTCCTTCTCTGCCCGCCGCGCTGAACTCACGCGCCGCTTTGCTGACGAAAACGACGATTATTTTCTGCACGATAGCGATGATGAATTACTGGCCGAAGAGCTGGAAGACCGCGATTACTACAAAGAAGTGAATGTATTTTGGGTGCCGGAAGGCGCGCGCTGGGAAGCTTTGCGTGCCAATGCGAAACAAGCCGATATTGGCAAGCGCATCGACGATGCACTGGCGATTTTGGAGCAAGAAAACCCCAGCCTCAAAGGCATTCTGGATAAACGCTACGCCCGAGCCCCCTTGCCTGATGGCAAGCTCGGCGAATTAGTTGATCTGATTTCCACCATCGGTTTTGGCGAAGACCAAGGCCGCGCCAGAGACATACTTGGCCAAGTGTACGAATACTTCCTCGGCCAATTCGCCAGCGCCGAGGGCAAAAAGGGCGGGCAGTTCTACACGCCGCAATCCATCGTTAAAACGCTGGTCGCTGTGCTCGACCCGCATCAGGGCAAGGTCTACGACCCCTGCTGCGGCTCGGGCGGTATGTTTGTGCAATCGGAAAAATTCATCGAAGCGCACGGCGGCAAGCTCGGTGATGTGTCGATTTACGGGCAGGAATCCAACCCCACCACCTGGCGCTTGGCGGCGATGAACCTCGCCATTCGCGGCATTGATTTCAACCTTGGCCGTGAACCGGGCGACACCTTCACCAAAAACCAGCATCCCGACCTGCGCGCCGATTACATCCTCGCCAACCCGCCGTTCAATATCAGCGACTGGTGGCATGGCAGCTTGGAAGGCGATTCGCGCTGGTTGTACGGCACGCCACCGCAAGGCAACGCCAACTACGCCTGGCTGCAGCACATGCTCTACCACCTTAAATCCACTGGCCGCGCTGGCATTGTGCTGGCCAATGGCAGCATGTCGTCCAGCCAGAACAGCGAGGGCGACATCCGCCGCGCCATGGTCGATGCCGATGTAGTCGAAGTGATGATTGCGCTACCCGGCCAGCTATTCTTCAACACGCAAATCCCCGCCTGCTTGTGGTTTTTGGCCAAGAGCAAAACCAGCCGCCAAGGCGAAGTGCTATTTATCGACGCGCGTAAGATTGCCAAAATGATTTCGCGCGTGCAATGCGAGCTCGACGACGAGGGTATTGCCCGCATTGCCAATTTGGTTAAGGCTTGGCGTGGGATAGATACTGAGAGTATCTATGAAGACATCCCCGGCTTCTGCCGCAGTGTGAAGCTGGCAGAAATCGCCGAACACGGCCACGTGCTTACCCCGGGCCGCTACGTTGGCGCGGAAGAAGTGGAAGATAACGACGAAGACTTCGCCACCAAAATGACCGCGCTGACGGAAAAACTGGGCGAGCAAATGGCCAAAGGCGCGGAACTCGACCAGCTCATTCGCCAGAAACTGGGAGGCTTAGGATATGAGTTCTGATCAACCAGATCAGCGCAAACAGCGAGGCAAAATCGACCGTACGGTTAGTTTTCCTGTGCCAGCCGAATCGATTGAAATGCCTGATAGCTATGCCATCACTTTAAATGAACTCAAGCAACGTATAGGCAGGGAGCGCTTGCGTGTGGTCTTGGCGAGTAATTCGGCCATGGTGCTGTTGTACTGGGAAATCGGCCAACACATCCTCAATAAACAGCAGGGTGAGGGCTGGGGCGCACGGGTTATCGACCGGCTGGCTCACGATTTGCGCTTGGCTTTTCCGGATATGAAAGGTTTTTCACCGCGCAATCTAAAATATATGCGCAGTTTTGCCTCAACCTGGACAGATCAGGAAATTGTGCAAGCGGTGCTTGCACAATTAACCTGGTATCACAATATCGCGCTATTAGAGAAGCTCAGTGATCGAGAGGAGCGGCTGTGGTATGCGCAGCAAACTCTGGAATACGGCTGGTCGCGCAATATTTTAGCCATGCAAATCGAATCCCGCGCCATCGCACGGCAGGGCAAAGCGCAAAATAATTTCACCGCCACCTTGCCGCCGCTCGATTCCGACATGGCCAGCCAAGTGTTTAAAGACCCTTATCTATTCGACTTTTTGGGTACCGACGCTCCGCGCCGTGAAAAAGAGCTAGAGCAAGGGCTGATGGACCATATCCAAAAGTTTTTGCTGGAGCTGGGGCAGGGCTTTGCCTTTGTCGGGCGGCAAGTTCACCTCGAATTGGGCGAGCAAGATTTTTATCTGGATTTATTGTTTTACCACCTCAAGCTGCGCCGTTATGTCGTCATCGAGCTGAAAGCGCGCGAATTCACCCCCGGCGATGGCGCACAACTGGGCATGTATATGACCGCCGTGAATCGCCTACTCGCGCACCCCGACGACCAGCCCGCCCTTGGCCTGCTGCTGGTCAGAAAGAAAAACCAAATTCTGGTCGAATACGCCTTGGGCAAT
Source organism: Iodobacter sp. CM08 (assembly GCF_033446605.1). Lineage (NCBI taxonomy): Bacteria > Pseudomonadati > Pseudomonadota > Betaproteobacteria > Neisseriales > Chitinibacteraceae > Iodobacter > Iodobacter sp. CM08. The sequence continues at coordinate 59,689 of NZ_JAWQUO010000013.1, forward strand.
AGCAGCCAGCCGATCAGCGTCGCCGAATGGGAAACCCAACTCACCCGTTCGCTCCCCGAAGATTTACAAGCCAGCCTGCCCAGCATCGCCGAAATCGAAGCCGAGTTGCAGGGCGATATGGAGCCGGATGATGAATAAGGTGACAAGAGTGCAAGCGCCGCCGGCACAAATAGGGTATTTGACTGTCGGCTATTATTTGATTGGTTTGGATCAATATACATATGATTGTGTGGGATTGGTCGCGCAAGGCGCAGAACTCGACCCGCTGATTCGCCAGAAACTGGGAGGGCTAGGGTATGAGTTCTGAGCTCCAAACGGATAAGGCACATGTGCCGTATGAATCAGAGCTACGCCGTAGGTGGTCTCAAGCTGGCGGTAGTATTCCTGACGACTGGAAAATCGTTACCCTAGAAACTTTACTCAAAGACAATAAAAGTATTGCTGTTGGTGTTATGTATCCGGGGCCGGATACACAGGGTGGTATTCCATTAATAAAAGTTGGTGATATTAAAGGCGGACTTATTCCGCAGAAACCGAATTATTGTATTTCTCCCGAAACCAACGAAGAGCATAAGCGCACTCAATTAATTGGTGACGAGTTGTTAATTACACTGGTTGGCAATCCCGGGGAATGCGTTGTTGTCACTCCAGCCATGGCGGACTGGAATCCAGCACGAGCCATTGCAGTCATTCGCTTGGCTGAACCTAGCTTGCGTGTATATCTAAAAACCGTTTTGGAAAGTGCTGCAGGTAAGCATTTAATTGATGCAGTTTTGAATACCACTGTTCAAAAGACACTCAATTTAAAGGATATTCGCCAGCTTCCTGTTCCAATGCCACGAAGCGAAACTATTCGCGCAATTTCATCATTTTCGGAGGCGCTTAGTGACCGAATTGGCTTGTTGCGCGAGACCAATGCGACGCTGGAGGCGATGGCGCAGGCGCTGTTTAAGTCGTGGTTTGTCGATTTCGACCCCGCCCACGCCAACGCCGCAGCCCTCATCCCAACCCTTCTCCCAGAGGGAGAAGGACTAACACCCCCTCTCCCTTTGGGAGAGGGCCGGGGTGAGGGTGTCCGAGGAGATGGAATACTCCCGCCCGAACTCCAAACCCTCTTCCCCGCCACCTTCACCGAATCCCCACAAGGCTTGGTGCCGGAGGGGTGGAAGTGGCTGGCGCTTGATGAAGCTTACGAACTTAACCCAAAGCGCAACTTGAAGAAAGGTGCCTTGGCAAAGTATCTCGACATGGCCAGCGTGGGTACTAGCGGGCATACCGCAGAAAGTGCGATTAATCGGGAATTTGGCTCGGGCACAAAATTCATCAATGGTGACACGCTTCTTGCGCGTATCACGCCATGCCTAGAAAACGGCAAGACGGCTTTTGTTGATTTTCTGGAAGAGGATGAAACGGGCTGGGGTTCAACCGAGTTTATCGTTATGCGGCCCAAAGTGCCGTTGCCTGCCTATCATGCGTATTTACTTGCGCGATTCCCCGCATTCAGAGAATTTGCAATTCAGAGCATGTCCGGCACAAGTGGACGCCAGCGAGTTCAAAACGATGTACTTGGGCGTTACATGTTGGCTGTGCCTGATTCTGCGGTAGCAGATGTCTTTGGTCAGGCAGTTGAAGCAATGCAACAGAAAATTGCGGCCAATCACCAACAAGCCCAAACCCTCGCCACCCTGCGCGACACATTATTACCGCGCCTCATCGCAGGCACCCTCCGCCTACCCGAAGCCGCGCTGGCGGAGGTGGTGTAATGATGAATGGGTATGTTCATGCAGCCATTGATTATCAATGGCTAGGGCTGGATAGGCTGGCATGTATAGTAAGTGGCAGCGTTCCGGTGGGTTACGCCGCGAAATACAGTTCCATCAAAATAGACATTGCAGCGCGGCTAACCCACCCTACGAATCGCCTCATCTCCGGCCAGCTGCGCCTATCCGAAGCCGAAGTGCCACTTACGGAGGTGGTGTGATGTTGAATGGGTATATTCATGCAGCCATTGATTATCAATGGCTAGGGCTGAATAGGCTGGCGGGTATATTAAGCCGCCGCGTTTCGGTGGCTTACGCCGCACAGATCATCTCCTGCCCAAAACAAAGTGCTTACGGTGGCTATTTTCTGATGTCAAATAACATTCCACACTGGAACAAGGCCGAAGATCATGGCTAAATTAGGTCGATTGCAGCATATCAAAGTGGCAGGTTTTCGCTCCATCAAGTCGCTTGATCTGGCGTTAGCGCCGCTCAATATTCTGATTGGTCCAAATGGGGCGGGTAAATCCAATTTCATCAGCTTTTTTCGCTTCATGAACCGCTTGTTGGATAAAGATCTGCAATTGCATTTACGTACGCAGCTCAATGGTGCGGATAAGGCGCTGTATTTTGGCCGCAAGACGACTGAAGCGCTGGAGATTGATCTGCATTTCAGCCCAAATGGCTATCACGCAAAATTGCTGCCCACGACGGATGACTCCTTGGTATTTGCTGAAGAAGCAGCGTTATTCTATGCCGCTGAATTTGGCTACGGAGGGGGTACAAAATCCTACCCATTGGCTGGCGCTGGTGCGCTGGAGTCCGGCCTGCCTTCGGCAGGCACAGCAAGAGCCGCCGAGCATGTCGCGGGTTATTTATCCGATTGGAAGGTGTATCACTTCCATGACACCAGCGATACCGCAAAAGTTAAGACCAGCTATAGCCTCCATCAAACTGCTCGCCTGATGCCGCAGGGAGAAAATCTGGCTGCGTTTTTGTTTGGCATTCGGGAAGCACCTGAATATTTGCGGATTGTAAAAACGATCCAACGCGTCGCGCCGTTTTTTCATGATTTCGTGTTTCAGCCAGAGGCAAACGATATGATTCGGCTGCGCTGGAAGCATAAGGGGAGCGATGATTATTTTGATGCCACGATGCTATCAGATGGCACATTGCGATTTATTTGCCTGACCACGCTATTACTACAACCGAAATTGCCGACGATGATTTTGCTGGATGAGCCAGAGCTGGGTTTGCATCCGTTTGCGATGCAATTACTAGCGGCAATGATGCGTTCGGCCAGTGAGAAAACGCAGATTATTGCTTCCACACAGTCGGTGACCTTGGCGAATCAATTTGAGTGGCAGGACATGGTGGTCGTGGATCAAATCGACAATCAGTCCCGATTCAGACGATTAGAGGCAAAAGAAGTAGAAAGCTGGTTGGAGCAATACAAGCTAGGCGAAATCTGGGAAATGAATGTATTCGGAGGGACGCCAGAATGATTCGTCTGGGCATCAGCACCGAAGGCGCGACCGAACGCGAGTTTGTCAGTCGGGTATTGCGGCCACATTTAGCAGCTTTTGGAATTCAGGCCACCGGGGTCGACCTACGTGGCAATGTTAGTCTCGATAAAATCCGACCTGTTTTACCTGCCTTGTTAGGTAGTTTTGATGTAGTGAGTTCGATGTACGACTTTTATCAGTTCAAAGGCCGCGATAATCGATCAATAGATGAACTAGAGGCCGCGATTCTTGCTTTGGTCAGTCAAGAGCAGCAGGCTCGATTTATTCCCTATGTGCAACGCTATGAGTTCGAAGCCTTGCTGTTTTCAGTACCAGAACAAACGGTGAGCTGGCTGCAAGGAAGCGCTGCCACTTTAGTCAATATGCAAGAAGCCGTACGCCGTTGCGGCTCGCCTGAGCTGGTCAACGATAGTCCACAAACCAGCCCCTCACATCGAATGAAAAGTTTGTTTGCGGGTTATGACAAAAAGCTGCACGGCCCCGATATTGTTGAGCTAGCAGGTCTTGCAGCCATCCGTTCGGAATGTCCGCGCTTTGACGGATGGCTGAGCCGTTTAGAGTCGCTAGTCGATTAACAAATCTGTGTTGGGCAGGTGCAGGATGATTCAGCATCAAGCATCAACATTGGATGCTCTCTAACTTACGCTACTGTGCACAAGAGCTTTAACGCAAACAGCTGCGCTGGTAACTAGGTGAAGAGTCCATGCAGAAAATTTCGATTCAGTTGACATATACGAGCTTGGGGCGACTAATTGGTCGGCAGACTGCTAGGGAATGAATACGCACAGGCATGTGCTCATTTGAATAGGATATCTAATGCAATTTTATTGCTCAAAAGCCGCCGCTGAGGCGCTAGAAACCACCCAAAAGGGTAAGGTTAAATCGTGGCTGGAGGCTGCTCCCGTTCCCGAGGCGGCTGGGCCGTGGGCTTGGCAGGTGCATGCGATTAAGCTGGCGCGGCAGAATGTGTTTATCGTGATGGAGCGTGAAACGCGCTTTGCGATGGTGTTTTGGGGTATCAAGAAAGGCGATGGCGAAACGCTGCTGAAACAGTTTTACGAGCGGATGGTGAATTTGCTGCTGTGCATGAATCAAGATGTGAATTGGCTGAATGCGGCTGATGCTGATGTGGCGATTGAGCAGATTTTGCAGCGTAATAAAAGATATTGCTTTGTGGCTGGCGTTGATCGCAGCGTACAAACGCATATCAATGAAGTGGCGCGATTTTGTGAGGGTGAGGTGCATGAGATTGGCAGTTTACTGATGGATGCCGATGAAGCGGCTGGCTTTGATGAGGCGATGAATGACACGCTGCGCAGCGTGCGCGGCGGTGATTATTTTTATCCGAACGCGGTTTTTTTCTGCTCTTGGGCGCGGCAGTATGCGGGGGCCAGTGATGAGCTATGCCTTGAGCTAGAAGCGCGCTTTCAGCGAGTACGCCATGAGCGCATGGCGATGCGGGTGGCGAAGCACAGCGATTCAAGCATTCCAGTGTATGAGCAGATTATGGCGGTTTTGCAGGGCAAGGGTCTTAAGCCGTAATCATAAAATGTGTCGATTTTAGCTATTTATATCCGCATAACGGGTAACTGTTTGGGCAACAGGCTGTTGCCCAAATCGGGAAACGCTGGGAGGCGTGAATGACCGAAGACCAATTAGAACAAGAAGCATTGAGTTGGCTCGTTGAGGCTGGGTATCGCCATATTTGTGGCTATGATATTGCGCCTGATGGGCGTACGCCTGAGCGCGCCGATTATGTACAGCCGGTGCTGATTGAACGGCTTCGTTCTGCTATCTCACGTTTGAACCCGCAAATCCCGCTGCTTGCACGTGAAGATGCGGTGAAGCAAGTATTGGATTTAGGCATTCCGGCACTGCTCACGGCCAATCGGCATTTTCACAGTCTGCTGGTCAATGGTGTGCCGGTGCAATACCAGAAAGACGGCGAAACACGCGGTGATTTTGTGCGGCTGATTGATTTTGCCGTGGTGAACCACAATGAATTTTTGGCGGTGAATCAGTACACGCTAAAAGGCGCGAAGCACACGCGTCGGCCAGATATTATTTTGTTTGTGAATGGCTTGCCGTTGGTATTGCTAGAGCTTAAAAATCCCGCCGATGAGAATGCCGACATTTACAAAGCGTTTGAGCAGATTCAAACCTACAAAGCGCAAATTCCGGATGTGTTTCAGTACAACGAAATCCTAGTGATTTCGGACGGTACAGAAGCGCGGATGGGATCTTTATCCGCCAATGCTGAGCGCTATATGCAATGGCGCACCATTGATGGCATTAGCCTTGATCCATTAGGGCAATTTAATGAATTAGAAACGCTGATTCGCGGCATTCTTTCGCCTGCCTATCTGCTGGATTATTTGCGCTTTTTTGTGCTGTTTGAAGACGATGGCACGCTGGTCAAAAAGATTGCTGGTTATCACCAGTTTCACGCGGTGCGTACTGCGATTGAACGCGTGGTGACGGCCTCTCGCCCAGATATGATCGGTGGACAAAAAGGCAAAGGTGGCGTGGTTTGGCATACGCAGGGCAGCGGCAAGAGTATTACCATGACCTGCTTTGCTGCGCGAGTGATGCGGGAAGCTGCGATGGAAAACCCGACCATTGTGGTGATTACTGATCGAAATGATCTGGATGGCCAGCTGTTTGGTGTGTTTTCTTTAGCGCAGGATTTGCTGCGTGAGCAGCCGGTGCAAGTGAGTACTCGGCAAGACTTACGCGCCAAATTGAGTAATCGTCCTTCGGGCGGGATTGTATTTGCGACGATCCAGAAGTTTGCGCCGGGGGAGGATGAAGATGTTTTCCCCCTATTATCAGACCGGCACAATATTGTGGTGATTGCGGATGAGGCTCACCGCACGCAGTATGGTTTTGAGGCAAAACTTAAACAGCGCCGCCCTCACCCCAGCCCTCTCCCGAAGGGAGAGGGGGTAAAAGAGGCCAGCCCACAATATTTGGAAAGCAGCTATCAAGTTGGCTACGCCCAGCATCTGCGAGATGCGCTGCCCAATGCCACTTTTGTGGCCTTCACCGGCACGCCGGTGTCTAGCGAGGATAGAGATACGCGTTCGGTATTTGGTGAATACATCCACATCTACGATATGCAGCAGGCCAAAGAAGATGGCGCAACGGTGGCGATTTATTATGAATCGCGGCTGGCCAAGTTAAGTCTTAAAGTCGATGAAATGGCTCAGATTGACGATGATGTCGATGAGCTGGCTGAGGATGAAGAAGAAAGCGAGCAGGGCAAACTTAAATCTAAATGGGCAGCATTGGAGCGGATTGTCGGCGCGGAGCCGCGTATTGCCAGTGTGGCGGCTGATTTGGTCAATCACTTTGAGACACGGCAGCAAAGCCAGTCGGGCAAAGCCATGGTCGTGGCGATGAGCCGCGAGATTTGCGTGCATTTATATAATGAGTTAATCAAGCTGCGCCCGGGTTGGCATAACGATGACCCAGAGTTGGGCGTGATCAAAATTGTGATGACCGGCTCGGCGAGTGACAAGGCTTTGCTCCGGCCTCACATTTACCCAAAGCAAGTCAAAAAGCGGCTGGAAAAACGCTTCAAAGACCCAGCAGACCCGTTGCAATTAGTGATTGTGCGCGATATGTGGCTCACCGGCTTTGATGCGCCCTGCGTGCATACCCTGTATATCGATAAGCCCATGAAAGGGCACAATCTGATGCAAGCCATTGCCCGAGTGAATCGGGTATTTCACGATAAGCAAGGCGGCTTGGTCGTTGATTACATCGGCATCGCTAACGAGCTGAAAGCGGCACTCAAGGAATACACCGCCAGCAATGGGCGCGGTAAACCGACGGTAGATACGGCTGAAGCGTGGGCGGTACTCGAAGAGAAAATCAATATTTTGCAAGGCATGTTGCATGGCTTTGATTACAGCCAGTTCAATCAACGTCCTGCACCGCAGGCGCTAAACATCCCCCTCGCTCCTCGGGAGAGGGTAAGGGGAGAGGGCTGCAATCTCGGTATTCATCGCCTGTTGGCAGGCGCAGCTAATCATGTGCTGGGATTAGCAGACGGTAAAAAGCGCTTTGCCGATAACGCGCTGGCGATGAGTAAAGCATTTAGCCTGTGCGGCACTATGGATGAAGCCAAAGCCGTCCGTGAAGAAGTTGCTTTTCTGCAAGCCGTGAAAGTGCTGCTGATTAAGCGGGATCTCAGCGCAAAAAAACTCAGCAATGATGATAGAGAACTGGCTATTCGCCAGATTATCGGGCAGGCGGTGGCCTCGGATGAAGTAGTCGATATCTTTGATGCGGTGGGTTTGGAAAAACCGAATATTGGCCTGCTAGATGACGACTTCCTGGCTGAAGTGCGCAATCTGCCAGAGAAAAACCTGGCCGTAGAATTGCTGGAGCGCTTGCTGGAAGGGGAAATCAAATCCAAATTTGCCAGCAACGTGGTTCAGCAGAAGAAGTTCTCTGAGCTGCTGACTGATGTGGTTAAACGCTATCAAAACCGCAGCATTGAAACCGCTCAAGTGATGGAAGAATTGGTCGCCATGGCTAAAAAGTTCAGGGAGGCTGCTGGGCGCGGTGAGGCCTTGGGCTTGTCTGAGGACGAAGTGAAGTTTTATGATGCGCTAGCCAATAATGAATCGGCGGTGCGTGAACTGCCGGATGAAACCCTCAAACGCATTGCTCATGAGCTTACGACCAATTTGCGAAAAAATATCAGCGTGGATTGGTCGCAAAGGGAAAGCGTCCGCGCCAAATTACGCATCATGGTGAAGCGTATCCTGCGTAAATACGGGTATCCACCTGATTTTCAGGAAGATGCGATTCAAACGGTGTTGCAACAGGCAGAAGCATTGAGTGCGGAATGGGCGTAAGCAGGACGTAGCCCAATCAATCCACTTAGCTAGATGCTGTCACCCACGGTGTGGGTGGCATTTGTTTAAAAAACTACCTGATTATGTCTCTTGCTCAATGAACTCTTTGTAGATAAATTTCTTGAGTGCTGGGCTTGGTTTTTGAATGCGTAGGGCGGGTGAAACCCGCGAACCATATTGAATAAATACGCGGGTTTCACCCGCCCTACGATATTTATAATGAGATTGAGCAAGAGACATAATCAGGAAAAACTATGCTTGGCCAGATTTCCCCGTAGCCTTCTCCCGCGCCGCATGTAGTTTTCTGTAGCTGTTGATCAGGCGGTAGTGCTTATTTAAGCCTTCCAGTTTCATGCTAGTTTCTGTTAAGCCAAAAAAGGGTGCGCTGTCGTTGGCTGAGCCTAATGCTGCGTCCATGCGTGGGTTGCCAAACATGCGGCTGAAGTCGGCTTCTTAGGGGAGTCACTCGTTTTTTTAGCCGCTCACTCTTTAATTAGCCTCTTTTAGCCCATAGCCACCGCAACAAGCTGACGCCTCCAACTAGCATTGCAATAGGGTCTAACATGGCATCCCATAGATTGCGGCTTTCTAGAATGCCTAGCGGGTAAAGGGCTAGGGCGGCGAGCCAAGCGTAGGCGAGGGCGCGGTGGCCTTGCTGCCATGCGATGCCTAGCGAGATGGCGCACCAGATTAAGATGGCTTGCGGGGCGTAGCCCAGAGCGTAAATATCGTAGGCGATAAAGCCGAGTGCAGAGGCGTAGAGCGCTAGGCCGCTTAGTAGTAGCCAAACAGCCAGCAGCGGGCGCAATTTTTGTTTCAGCAGCAGGCCAGCGGCAAGGCCGAGCATGGCAAGGCTGGGGGCGCTGAATAAGCCAAGCAGCCAAGGCGAGCCAAGCAGAACGATCAGGCCGCTGCTGATCAGTAGGCGGTTTTTCTTCCAGCCAGCGGCGATTAAGGCAGCACCACTTAGCGCCCAGAGTAGTAATCCACTGATTGCGGCGATCATGGTTGTGCTCCATCTAGCCAAGCGCGGTTAAAGCGCACATGGCGGATTTCAGAGCGCTCCCATGTGTAGACTAGATCCATGATTTCGTCGTTAACCAGCAGGGTAGGGTAGGAGAATTCCATGCCTGGGGTGTTTTCGATCACTTTGATTTTTTTCCAATTTTTGCCATCTTGCGAAACACTCAGCGCCAGCTCGCTGCGCCCGTCGCTGCGTGGGTTATGCGCCATAATAAGCGGGCCATCTGGCATGCGCTCTACAGCAATGGCGGAGTCAGGATTTTGGGTATTGAGCTGTTGAATTGGGCTCCAATGCGCACCGCCATCATGGCTTTGTTGCAGCATCAGTTTGCGGCTTGGGCCGCTGTTTCTTAATAGAGCAAAGGCATCGGTTGGGCTGTGGGCGATCACGGCGGGTTGCAGGTTTTCGCCTTCGGCATTCATACGAATTTTGCGTAGCAATTGCCCCTGTTTATCAAACTGCAGTAGCTCGCCAAATTTGCGCGCTAGCTCGTGATACACCGGCAGCAAAAAACCGCCGTCTTCAAGCTGCACGGCGTGGGTGCGCACCAGTGTGGATAAATTAAAGAAAGGGCTGGTTACGATTTTGCTGGCAGGGCCCCAGTTTTGGCCGTTGTCGATCGATATCATGCGGTTGAGCGTGCTAGTGGCCCAGCCGCCCATCGATACCGATACATAAAATAGCTGCAAACGCCCTTGGCTATCGAGCACAGGCACAGGGTTGCCCACTTTTTTAATGTAGCGTAATTGATCTTTTGAGCTTTGTGCAGGCGTGGCCACAATCCAAGGCTTAATCCATTTGCCGTTTTGATAGCGTGAAGCCCAAATGCTGACGTCGGTAGCGCCTTCTCGTGAGCCGCCAAACCAAAATGCGATGCGCTCACCGTTACTCAGCCCGATGATGCTGGCGCTATGTGCAGCAGCTACAGGTGCACGCAGGCGTTGCACTTCTATTTGTGGCGTACTAGCGGCTATTTTAGGCTGCTTGGCTAAGGCGAAGCGCATTTCGCTTGGCGCTGGTCTGGCGTTGATGGCAAGTAAGCAGGCTGCGGCAAGGCCAAACAGCAAAGTCCCTTTAAACGTCATTATGCTTTGATCAATCAGGTTGGGGCTGCAAGTCTACCTGAAACTTGGCTAAAACCATTCGGCAAAATCCTTGATTTGTGCTGAAGCATGCCCATCTCTTGGTATATCTTCCGCTGGAATTCGCCCATGTTTGATTTTTTGCGCCAGCGCCGCAGGCGGCAGTATTTATCCAGCCAGCCGATTAAAGACTCGCTATGGCAAAGCATGCTGGCGCTGCCCTTGCTGCGCGGTTTAAGCGCCGCCGAGCTAGCACAGCTCAGGAATCACACCGCTTGGTTTTTGCATACTAAAACCATTACACCCGTGCATGGGCTGGAGATTAACGATGAGCTGCGTTTGCTGATCGCGGTGCAAGCCGCCTTGCCGGTGATGAATCTAGGCTTTGATGCCTATGATGATTGGCAAGAAGTGGTGCTCTATCCTGGGCGCTTTATCAGCCGAGATCTATATACAGATTCGATTGGCCTTGTGCATCAGGAAATGCGGGTGTTATCGGGGCAAGCGCGGCATAAAGGCTCGGTATTGCTATCGATGCAAGACGTGATTGAAGCGCCGTATCATCCAAGCAGCAATGTGGTTATTCATGAAATGGCGCATAAGCTGGATATGCGCTCCGGTAGCGCCAATGGCTGCCCGCCTCTGCATCAGGGGATGAACTATGCGCGTTGGAAAAAAGTGTTTTCTCAAGCTTATTTGCAGCTCAGTAGGCGGGCGCAAATGGGGGAAGAAAGCACAATTGATCTCTATGCTGCAGAAAATCCGGCAGAATGTCTGGCTGTGTGCAGTGAAGTGTTCTTTACTGCGCCCCATTTATTGCTTGAGAGTTATCCCGACGTGTATCAACAACTCAATTTATTTTATCGCCAAGACCCAGCGACGCGTAAGCCGCAGCACCCATACCGCCCCGTAACGATGTTTGGGGGCTGGGTATGATTGGTTTACTCACCCTTAATGCCCCAGCTGCCGTTTGTGAAGAGCTCAGCGCCTTGGGCCTGCCGCTTTGGGATGCGCTAGCGGCAGACACATTACATTATCTTTGTTGGCAGAACGAACGCCTTGAGCTGGTTACCCTTGGTGAAAAAGGCACGGTGGCGGTTGATTTTGTGGGTGGTGCTGCGCTGCATCGGCGGCAGTTTGGCGGTGGCCGTGGCCAGCCCGTTGCCAAGGCGGTGGGGATTAAGGGCGAGTATATGCCCAGAGTACTCGATGCGACGGCAGGATTGGGGCGGGACGCCTTTGTGCTAGCGTCTTTAGGCTGTACCGTTACCTTGGTTGAGCGCTCGCCTGTGGCGGTGGCTTTGCTGGCTGATGGCTTACGCCGTGCTAAGGCCGATGCCGCTACTGCGCCCATCATTGCCAGAATGCGTTTGATCTTTGGGGATGGGCATCAGCAATTAGCTAAGCTGCTGGCAAGGGAGTTACCTGTTTATTTATTTAACCCGCCAGAGCAAGCGCCAGAGTTTGATGTGGTTTTTTTAGACCCGATGTTCCCCGACCCCACTAAGCGGGCTAAATCTAAAAAAGAAATGGCGGCGTTTCAAACCGTGATTGGGGATGATCTTGATGCGAATGATTTGTTGTCGCCAGCAAGGGCCTTGGCCAAAAAACGCGTGATTGTAAAGCGGCCACGGATTGCGCCTTGCATGGCAGGGGTAAAACCTGATTTTGTGTTTGGCGGCGAAAGTACGCGTTTTGATGGCTATTTGCCAAAGTAACATGAGGGCGGTGTGGTTTGCCGCTGTTACTAAGGTAATGAGCAAAAAAAACCACAGCCTAGGCTGTGGTTTTTTAATTTGGCTCCCCGACCTGGACTCGAACCAGGGACCTGCGGATTAACAGTCCGTCGCTCTACCAACTGAGCTATCAGGGAATAAAACTTGGTATTGGTTTACTGATTAACTAAATGTTTTTCAGTAATAAGTGCTGTCTTACAACACTTTGAATCTTGGCTCCCCGACCTGGACTCGAACCAGGGACCTGCGGATTAACAGTCCGTCGCTCTACCAACTGAGCTATCAGGGAATAAACTTCTCTACCTCATCGGAGCTTACTATCGTAAAATAGTTTGGCTCCCCGACCTGGACTCGAACCAGGGACCTGCGGATTAACAGTCCGTCGCTCTACCAACTGAGCTATCAGGGAATCGATGAAGGCCCGTATAGTAGAATCCGAAGTCCTTTCTGTCAACACAATGTGTAATATATTCGAGATGGTAATATGAAAAAAATAAGAATGATGTTGATTTGTTTGCTTTTTTTGTTTGTTTTAATTGTTTCTCTGCCTTTGCTTATTCCATTAAATAGCTATAAACCACAGCTAGAAAAACGCCTTTCTGCACTACTACAGGCGCAAGTTCAGCTAGAAAACATCGAATTTGCTTATCAACCACTGCCATTTTTTAGCCTAAAGGGTATAAAAATGGATGGCGGGGCAGGCTCTATTGAGCAAATTCGTGTGCCTTTGAGTGTTTTTAATTTATTTCATTACGGAAAAAGTTTGAAAAATGTTGAAGTTGATGGGGTGCGTTTGTCTCCATCCTTTGCTTTTTCCTTACCAAAACGATTTGCGACCTTAGAGCAAGGCCGCATTACGTTGGGCGATGTGTTGCTCACAAAATCAAGCGTGGTGTGGGATCAAAATGAATTAGGCCCGATTGATGGGCTGATGAAGTTTGCTGACAATGGGGCGTTTGCTGATTTGCGATTAGCCGATAAGCAGGGGCATCTTGAAATGCATATCAAGCCAAGTGGGGAAAATATCCGGCTGACGGTGCAAGCCTCAGGTTGGGAAATCCCTTTGGGCTATCCCGTGGTATTTGAAAAGCTTTATATGAGTGGCGAAGGATCATCTGCTGGTCTGTTGATTGATGATATCCGTGGTGAATCTTATGGCGGTGTTTTAAGCGGTAAGGCCATGTTGACGTGGGCGGATGATTGGGTGCTGGCGGGGCAGGTCAGTGTAAAGGGAGTACATACTGAACCTTTTAGCAAAGTATTCAGTACAACGACTTTTGTTTCTGGGCGTATGGATGGAGAAGGGCTGTTTAATTATCGCGCTAAAGATTATTTAAAACTGTTTGCGCATCCTATGGTGGATTTTGATTTTTTATTGCGTGATGGTGCACTGCATAATCTAGATTTAATTACACAATTAAGGTCAGGCAGCCCAGCGTCTGGGCGTGGTGGGCAAACACGTTTTGATACGCTTAAAGGTAAAATGATATTTAAAGATAGCAGCTTACAGCTAAAAAACTTAGCGCTAGACGCGGGTAAATTTAGTGCACAGGGCGCGGTGAACATTGCTAAGGCAGGACGTTTAGATGGCGGTGTTTCGGCGCGTTTACAAAGTGGCGTTTTGGCGATTTCTAACCATATTCGCATCGGGGGTGATCTAAGCCGCCCAGCACTCAGCTCTGGAGATGCAGCAAGACCCACAACAGAGTAGGCATGCGCATCAACTTAAATCGTTGCCATAACAAAGCTTTGCAACAAGATGCACCCGCTCTAGGTGATTGACTTCTTATGCGGTTGGCTTAACTCCGCCCTTGCCCCGCCTGATGCATGCCGTGCCGCCACCAATGTTCTATATAATGGCGGTTTTTCTAGCATACGCGGGGCATATCATGGCTTGGACTGATCTTTTGGCGCATACACCACTCGATGCAGCTAGCGCCGATTTAGAGCAAGGCGCTGTGATGAGCCCGCTGGATGCCTTTGGTGTGATTGCATTTAGCGGCGAAGAAACACAGCCCTTTTTGCAAGGTCAGCTTTCTAGCGATGTGCGTGCCTTAGGGGATAACGCGGCTCAGTACTCTAGTTATTCCACGCCTAAGGGCCGGATGCTGGCGAGCTTCTTAGTGTTTCGTCGTGGGGATGATTACTGCCTGCAAGTGGCCGCAGAGTTGCAAGCCGCCATCCAAAAGCGTTTAGCCATGTTTGTGATGCGCTCAAAAACCAAGGCCAGAGATGCCAGTGCCGAGCTGCTCTTGCTTGGCGTAGCAGGCCCTTTGGCTGCGGCAAAGTTAGCCAGCGTTGTAGGGGCTTTGCCTGAAGGTGATTTTAGCAGCGTACACAGCGAGCAATGCACGGTGATTGCTTTGCCAGGGCAGCGCTATCAATTGGCTATTGCCAGCGATGCTGCCCTGGGGCTTTGGCAGCAGTTGCTGGCGGCGGGGATTTTGCCAGCGGATGAATCACTATGGCGTTTAAGCGATATTCGCGCAGGCGCGCCTTGGATTACCACGGCAACGCAGGAAGCTTTTGTGGCGCAGATGGCCAATATGGAGCTCATCGGTGGTGTGAGTTTTACCAAAGGCTGCTATCCAGGCCAAGAAATTGTGGCGCGTACCCAATATTTGGGCAAATTAAAGCGCCGTATGTATCGTGCTAGCCTTGCAACAGAGCATGCTGAAGCTGGGCAAGAGGTATTTAGTAGTGAAATGAACGGCCAAGCAAGTGGTAAGCTGATGTTGGCGGCTAAGGTGGGTCAAGGCCGTTGGGAAGTGCTGGTGGTGGCACAAATTGCTAGCTTAGAGCATGGTTTACACCTAGCGGCAGTGGATGGCCCCGTGCTTGAAATCCTTGATCTACCCTATGCACTAGCGTGAAATAGCACATTTGCATGCTGGATTGCAGTGCTTATCTTACTTTTATCGCCAGTGATGCAAGTAATTGATTTGCTTCATTGGCGTACATTGACGCGGTTTCGTCTATAATCCGCCCTCTGTGTCTTAATTACATATATTAAAGGTGTTTGTATGGGCTTTCTCGCCGGCAAAAAAATCTTGATTACCGGTCTATTGTCAGACCGCTCTATTGCCTACGGCATTGCTCAGGCAGCTAAACGTGAAGGCGCTACGCTGGCCTTCACTTATGTAAGTGAAAACTTGCGTCAGCGTGTAGTTGATCTGGCAAAAGACTTTGATACTGATTTGGTACTACCCTGTGATGTAGCAAGTGATGAGCAAATTGCTGATCTATTTGTAGAGCTTGCTAAGCATTGGGATGCGATCGATGGCTTGGTTCACTCGATTGGCTTTGCCCCACGTGAAGCGCTGAAAGGTGATTATCTGGATGCGGTAACGCGTGAATCCTTCCATATTGCGCATGACATCAGCTCTTACAGCTTTGCTGCTTTAGCTAAGGCCGCGCGCCCAATGCTGAGCGATGGTGCTTCGCTAGTAACCATGACTTATCTGGGTTCTGAGCGCGCTATCCCAAGCTACAATGTAATGGGCTTGGCAAAAGCATCGCTAGAAGCCAATGTACGTTATATGGCTGCAGCATTAGGCCCTGATCGCGCAATTCGTGTGAATGCCGTTTCTGCTGGGCCGATCAAAACACTGGCCGCTGCTGGTATTGCTAATTTCAATACACTGCTTAAAAAAGCAGCTGAAGGCACGCCAATGAAGCGCAATGTGACTCAAGAAGAAGTCGGCAATGTAACCGCTTTCTTGTTGTCTTCGCTGTCGTCAGGTATGACCGGTGAAGTCGTCATGGTAGATTGTGGCTTTAGCCATGGTGCGGGCTCAAGCGGTGAATAAGTAGTGCTAATCATCGAAAAACGCCCATGAGTGGGCGTTTTTTTTTGTAAAAGGAATACCTATGTGCCAATTACTCGGTATGAATTGCAATGTGCCTACCGATATTGTGTTTTCTTTTGAAGGGTTTCGCCAGCGTGGTGGTTTAACCGATCAACATTCGGATGGCTGGGGAATCGCTTTTTTTGAAGGCGATGGCTGCCGCATGTTTTTGGATTATCTGCCATCGGTAAGCTCGCCGATTGCTGAGTTTGTGCGCGCTTATCCCATTAAATCGACCAATGTGATTGCGCATATTCGTAAGGCCACGCAGGGGCAAGTTAGCCTTGCCAATACGCATCCTTTTCGGCGTGAGCTATGGGGGCGTTATTGGATATTTGCGCATAATGGCAATTTGCCTGAGCGGCCAAGTTTAACCAGTAGTCGTTTTTTGCCGGTGGGTAGCACGGATAGCGAGCATGCATTTTGCTGGATTTTATCTGAGCTAGCCCAACGCTTTGTGAGCTGCCCACCCTTGGCGGTATTAAAACAAGCATTGGCGGAGCTGGCGCAGGTATTGATGGCGATCGGCACTTTTAATTTCTTACTTTCTGATGGCAGCGCCCTCTTTGCCCACTGCAGCACCGACTTGCACTACATCGTGAGGCAAGCGCCGTTTACTCTGGCGCATTTAAATGATACCGATGTCAGTATCGATTTTTCTGAAGTGACTAGCAAAAATGATAGGGTTGCGGTGATTGCCACCCAGCCACTGACCGATAATGAAAAATGGATCAAAATGGCAGTAGGTGAATTGCTGTGCTTTGTGGATGGAATGCCAACGGCTTAAACCAAGCTAAGGATAAAACGTCCACCCTTAGCCTGGAGTCGTTTGCTTATAGTTCTAGTGCAATTAATTCTTGTACCGTCTGGCGGCGGCGGATTTGGGTGATGGTTTCGCCATCGACCAATACTTCCGGGATTAAAGGGCGCGAGTTGTAGTTGGACGACATGCTGGCGCCGTAGGCTCCGGTATCGTGAAATACAAACAGATCGCCAATTTCGCAAGCAGGCAAATCTTGGCTAGTGACTTCTCCACCCTCAATCTGGGTAAATACATCACCGGATTCGCATAGCGGCCCAGCCACCACGGTGGCTCGGGTGGCGCTGCTGCGGGGCGTGCCATTGGGTGCATAGCAGCTGATACGGTGATAGCTGCCATACATGGCGGGGCGGGCCAGATCATTAAAACCCGCGTCAACTAGCGCAAAAAAGTTACTTCCCACTTGTTTTTGTGCACGCAGCTCAGAAATTAAGCAGCCCGATTGCGCCATTAAAAAGCGGCCAGGCTCGATTTCCATACTGATTTTATGGCCTAAAAAGGCTTCAATTTCCTGCCTTGCACTATTCCAAATTTGGAAATAATGATCGGTGTTGACCACATCCTCGCCAGCTTGATAAGGAATCGATAATCCGCCGCCAATAGAGATCGCCGATAAATCATGAGCGCAGCTTTTTACTTGGGCAATCATTGCATCACATACACTTTGCAGATGGTCGTAATCCACGCCCGAACCAATATGCATATGCAGGCCAATGAGCTTTAGGCCGTACTGATCGATGATGGATAGGCTATGGGCAAGATGCTCAAACCAGATGCCATGTTTACTTTGCTCGCCACCGGTATTGGTTTTACGGCTGTGGCCGTGACCAAAGCCTGGGTTGATACGCAGCCAAACAGGGTGGCCCGCATGTGCTTGGCCCAGTTGCTCTAGCATCTGCGGCGAGCCGCAGTTCACTGGGATATTCAGCTCAACTACCCGTTGCAGCGCGGTTTTATCGAGCAAATCTGCGGTAAAAACAATCGGCGCGTGTTGGGCGGCATCATCTGGTTTGTAGCCTGCCACTAGCGCACGCTCGACTTCCCCTACAGAAACCGAATCCACCAGTACGCCTTCCTCGCGCATCAAGCGCAATAAATGCACATTGCTAGAGGCTTTTTGCGCAAAGCGAATCACATCAAATTGGCGTAGACGGGCGATTTGCGCGCGGATCACCTTGGCGTCATAGGCCCAGCATGGGGTAGAAAATTGATCGGCAATCTGGGCAATCTGGCTGTGAGTAATCATGGTGTGGCTCTGGCGGCTATGTGGGTGAGATACTTATAATTTAGCAAGTGATTGCCTTGGTATGAAGGGCTAATCATCGGTATATTACCGAGTAGTCCTTGGATTGCCTTGAAATAAGCGATAAAAACCTATGAATCCTAAAATTGACTCTTTTGACCAGAAAATCCTGCAACTTTTGCAGCAAGACGCCAGAATATCGCACGCAGAAATTGGCCGGCAGGTGCATCTAAGCCAGCCTGCGGTGTCGGAGCGGATTAAAAGATTGGAGAGTAATAATGTGATTCGTGGCTATCGTGCCGATATCAACCCACGGGCGCTGGGCTATCAGATTACGGCGATGATCAGGCTTTCTACCCAGCAGGGCAGGCCTTATGAGCAGTTTGCGGCAGATTGCCCAGAAATTATTGATTGCTATACCGTCACCGGTGAAGACGGCGCGGTGATGCGGGTGTTGGCAACGGATGTAGAACACTTGCAGCGCATTATCAATGCGCTGAACGCTTTTGGCTCCACCTCCACCGCCATTGTATTAACCACCCATGTGCTGGGAAAAACCATCTCTATTCTGTAGGGGGGGGGGGGGCACCTGTGCCCACGCAATTACCATTCGAGCACGTGGGCACAAAAGCGTGCCCACCCTACATAAGTAGATGGGCAAAAGTTTTCTTGCATCGTTGTCTTGCCTTGTCGTACTAACTGTACTGCCTGCGGCTTCGACGCCTTGCCATAAAACTTTTGCACAAGTACTTATTGGAGCTATTTGGCTGCAGCTGGTGCACTGGCCGTGGCGCTGGCAGGTTTTTCAGGCAGGTATAGCCCACCTTTAAATCCGCAAGCTGTAAGAGTGGCAATGGTCAATAGTAATAACAGCGCACGTATCATTTTGGCTACTGGTCAGTATTTAGTGGCAGAATCACAATTCTAACATGCAGGGAATAGATTGAATGACCGAGTCCGAGTTTCTTGACCTCAGCGATAGCGTATTCGCAAAAATTGAAGCCGCGCTGGATAACAGCGAGCTGGATGTCGATACCTTGCTGTCTGGCAATGTATTAGAAATTGAGTTTGCAGACCGCAGCAAAATCATTGTCAATCGCCATAGCGCAAATCAAGAATTGTGGATTGCGGCGCGCTCCGGCGGCTATCACTATCGCTTGGCGGATGGCGTTTGGCAAAGCACCCGTGAGGCTGGCGAGTTCTTTGCTGATCTAAGCAAGGCAATCAGCGCCCATGCTCAGGAAGATTTCCGTTTTTGATGATTGAGCCAGCGTGGCTGTCGGGCTTATTTGCTTCAGCTTTTTTATCTGCCACCTTGCTGCCGGGCAATTCTGAAGCGGCCTTGCTGGCCTACCTGCATTTTAATGCCCAAGCTGTACTGCCCGCACTCTTGGTGGTGACGGCAGGCAACACCCTTGGTGGTCTGCTTACGGTGTGGATGGGGCGTCGATTACCGAAGGCTCCTCAGGGCCGAGCTGTGGCTTGGGCTCAGCGGATTGGCCCAGTGAGTTTATTGCTGACATGGTTGCCTATCGTTGGGGATGTGCTCTGCGCTGTGGCAGGTTGGCTGCGCTGGCCTTGGCGGCAGGTGGCGCTGTGGATGTTGCTGGGTAAAGCGGCTCGCTATCTATTGCTCGTCTTTGCCGTGAATTTAGTAGGAGCTTGATTTGTCACGACGATTAATCGGTTTAATGCTGACCATCAGTTTAATAGCTGCCCCTGTGCAAGCAGATTTACCCAATTTGGGCGAATCTTCGCAAGAAAACCTGAGCCCGTTGCAAGAGCGGCAAATTGGTGAGTCGGCCATGCGCGAGCTACGGCGCAGCGGCGCGATGAGCGAAGACCCTGAGCTGGTGGCCTATTTAAGGCAACTAGGGGGGCGTTTGCAAGACGCCAGCGGTGAAACAGAAATCTCGTTTGTATTCTTCCCAATGCTGGACCGCTCAGTTAATGCATTTGCTATTCCGGGCGGCTTGGTGGGGGTGCATACCGGCTTGATGGTGCTGGCGCAGCACGAATCTGAATTAGCCTCGGTGCTTTCGCACGAAATTGCCCACGTTACCCAGCATCACTTTGCCCGATTATTAGAAGGGCAAAAAATGGCACCGTGGGTGACACTGGCGGCGCTTGGCTTGGCTATTGTGGCGGCCAGCCAAGGCAGCGGCGATGTGGCAATGGCCAGTTTAATGGGCAGCCAAGCTTATATGATTCAGCGCCAGCTGGATTACACCTATCAATTTGAGCAAGAAGCCGATCGAATTGGCATGCAAACTTTGCAAAAAGCCGGTTTTGATCAAGCGGCTATGCCGATGTTTTTTGACCGCATGCAAAAAAGTACGCGCTTAGGCGAGGGCAATGCGCCAGAGTTTTTGCGCACTCACCCCGTTACCTATAAGCGGATTAGTGATGCGCAATCTAGGCTTAAAGATAAGCCTTATCAGCAGGTAAAAGACTCCTTAGATTTTTTGTTTGTGCGGGAAAAAGCGCGTTTTTTGCAGATGGATGAGCAGGAGGCGCTCAATTACTATCGCAAAACACTCAGTGAAAAAAAATACGCTCATCTGCCTGCACATTTATATGGTCTTGCCCAAGCGCAGCTAGCTGTCTTTGATGCCGATGGGGCGTGGGCTACTTTACAAAAAGCCAAGCAAGCTCTGGGTAAAACGCATGCTTCATTAGAATATTTGGCAGGCAGTATCCGGCTTTCGCAAAAGCACCCAGCGGAAGCGCTGCAAATATTTAAAGACGCCAGCAAACGCTTTCCTGCCAGCCGAGCCCTGGTTTACGGCGAAATCGATGCGCTGATTGCCAATAATCAACTGGCCGACGCACTGACCAGCACGCAATATGCGATCGAGCTTTATCCTTCGGACGCTTATCTCTATCAACGTATTTCTAAAATCCAAGGCGCGCGTGGCGATGAGGTGCGCCAGCATCAGGCCCAAGCCGAGTACTACACCCGCCTTGGCGAATACACCGCCGCCATCGAGCAATTACAGCAGGCGCAAAACACCGGTAATACGGATTTTTATCTGCTCTCCGCCGTGGAAGCACGCTTGAAAGAGCTGAAGCAATTGCAAATGCCTTTAAGTAAGTAGCTATTTCAACTGCCCCACCTTAAACCGCAATATCTCTAGATAAACTGCTGGATCGGGCGGGGTGTTGTTTCTTTGCGCTTGCCACATCATCTCGCCTAAGCCATCCATCATGGCGTGCAGGGCGGTGTGCTCTAGCGATAATCTTTCGCATAGCTGCTGGTATAAGGCTTTTACCCCGGCAGGTTGGTCGATTGAGATTTGCTCTTCAATTGCCAGATGCATGCTGATATGCAAAAACGGATTAGTTTCGCCATATTCAGGTGGCCAGTCTTTATCTAAGTATTCTTCGGATAGAATGGGTTGATATTCGGGGTGGTGCAGCAAGATCCCTGCGATGATTTTTTCAATATCAGCCAGTGGGGCGTGCGCTTGATGCTTTTGCCATGCCTGAATAAAAAATCGGCGGGCTTCGTCCCTTGATGGGTTAAATAACATATGTTCTCTACAAAGGATCAATAATGAGCAATATCTATGATTTTAGCGTGCAAGGGATAGGCGGGGAAACGGTTGATTTAGCGCAGTACGCTGGCTCGGTGATTTTAGTGGTGAATGTAGCCAGCCACTGCGGCTTTACCCCGCAGTATGAAGGCTTGCAGGCGCTCTATGCACAGTATAAAGACCGTGGCTTGGTGGTGCTGGGTTTTCCATGCAATCAGTTTGGTGCGCAGGAGCCAGGTAACGAGGCAGAGATCCTAGATTTTTGCACCACCAACTACAGCATTGATTTCCCTATGTTTGCCAAGGTGGATGTGAACGGTGAAAACGCCGCGCCGCTCTATAACTGGCTGAAGGATGAAAAGCCGGGACTATTGGGTATCGAGGCCATAAAGTGGAATTTCAGTAAATTTTTACTAGATAAGCAAGGTAAAGTAGTTGATCGCTTTGCTCCCATGACAAAACCATCTGAGTTGGCGGCTGAGATTGAAAAGCTGCTGTAAGCCTGCAATCTATTCGTAATGATCTTGGCTTCGCATTGATAGATAAGGGCTTTTGCGGTATAATGTGGCTCAATTTTGTGCGAAGCGGGATAGCGGAAGCTATCCCGTTTTGCCATCCTCAGAAATATCCGAACTCAATCTTGTGGGCGCAACGCCCAGGAGCCGCCTGTGTCAAAACCAGCCCTTCTTGCGCTTGCCGACGGCACCCTCTTTCATGGTATTTCCATCGGAACCGATGGCACAACCATTGGTGAGGTCGTGTTCAATACGGCGATGACCGGTTATCAGGAAATCCTGACAGACCCATCGTATACCAAGCAAATGGTCACGTTGACCTATCCACATATCGGTAACTATGGCGTAAGCCCGGAAGATGTAGAGTCGCATTCCGTGTTTGCCGCTGGCCTGATCATTCGTGATTTACCACTCCTCCATTCTAATTTCCGCGCTGATATGAGCCTTGGCGAGTATCTCGTTAAGAATAATGTTGTTGCGATTGCAGATATTGATACCCGTAAACTAACGCGGATTTTACGCAGCAAAGGCGCGCAGCCAGGTTGTATCGTCACTGGTGAGCATATCGATGCAGCCGCTGCCGTGGCAAAAGCCAAATCGTTTGGCTCGATGGCAGGGCAAGATCTTGCTAAGGTTGTGACATGCAAAGAATCATTCGCATGGACAGCGCGCGAATGGAAACTGGGTGCGGGTTACACCGAGCAAACAAACCCAGAATTCCATGTTGTGGCTTACGATTACGGTGTGAAGTACAACATCTTGCGTATGCTGGCTGAGCGCGGTTGCAAGCTCACCGTCGTGCCTGCGCAAACACCCGCTGCTGATGTACTGGCACTGAAGCCTGATGGCGTGTTTTTATCCAATGGCCCAGGCGATCCTGAGCCTTGTGATTATGCAATTGAGGCGATTCAAGCCATCTTAGCCACAGATATCCCTGTTTTTGGTATCTGTCTGGGGCATCAGCTCTTGGGTCTTGCCAGTGGTGCAAAAACCAGCAAGATGAAGTTCGGTCACCACGGTGCTAATCATCCGGTACAAGATTTAGCCAGCAAGCATGTGATGATCACCAGCCAGAATCATGGCTTTCAGGTGGATGAGACCAGCTTGCCAGCCAATGTGAAAGTAACGCATCGCTCCTTGTTTGACGGCACTGTGCAAGGGATTGCACTCACCGACAAACCGGCGTTTTCTTTCCAAGGCCACCCAGAAGCAAGCCCAGGGCCGAATGACGTGGCGTATTTGTTCGATAAATTTATCGCAATGATGGCTGAGCGTAAGCCAGTTTAAGTAAATGTGGCCAGTCTTGGGCTGGCCGTATTCGATAAATTTGCGCAGCGTAAGCAGTTTGAGGGAAGAGCAATGCCAAAACGTACAGATTTAAAAAGCATCTTAATCATTGGTGCTGGCCCGATTGTGATCGGCCAGGCTTGTGAGTTTGATTATTCCGGCGCACAAGCGTGTAAGGCGCTGCGTGAAGAGGGTTACCGCGTTATTTTGGTGAACAGTAATCCTGCCACCATTATGACCGACCCCAATATGGCGGACGTGACCTACATCGAGCCAATTACTTGGCAAGTTGTCGAAAAAATCATTGAGAAAGAGCGTCCAGATGCGCTACTGCCTACTATGGGCGGCCAAACAGCACTGAACTGCGCTTTGGATTTATGGCGTCAGGGCGTGCTGGAAAAGTACAATGTAGAGATGATCGGTGCTAAGCCCGATGCCATCGATAAAGCCGAAGATCGCGGCAAGTTTAAAGATGCAATGACTAAAATTGGCCTTTCTACGCCAAAATCAGGCATTGCGCATAATATGGAACAAGCCCTTGCCGTGCAGGCAACGGTGGGGTATCCAACGCTGATTCGCCCATCGTTTACCATGGGCGGCTCGGGCGGCGGTATTGCTTATAATCGCGAAGAATTCCTAGAAATCTGTGATCGTGGTTTTGAAGCTTCACCAACCAATGAACTGCTGATCGAGCAATCGGTATTGGGCTGGAAAGAATATGAAATGGAAGTCGTTCGCGATCGCGCCGACAACTGCATCATTATTTGCTCAATTGAAAACTTCGACCCGATGGGTGTGCACACTGGCGATTCAATTACCGTTGCCCCTGCACAAACCCTCACGGATAAAGAATACCAAATCATGCGTAATGCCTCTTTGGCGGTATTGCGTGAGATTGGTGTGGATACCGGCGGCTCGAATGTGCAGTTTGCCACCAATCCAGAAAAT
Organism: Iodobacter sp. CM08; assembly: GCF_033446605.1. Taxonomy (NCBI): domain Bacteria; kingdom Pseudomonadati; phylum Pseudomonadota; class Betaproteobacteria; order Neisseriales; family Chitinibacteraceae; genus Iodobacter; species Iodobacter sp. CM08. The sequence continues at coordinate 83,882 of NZ_JAWQUO010000013.1, forward strand.
GGCGAGATGATCGTCATTGAAATGAACCCGCGCGTAAGCCGTTCTTCTGCGCTGGCTTCTAAAGCAACCGGTTTCCCAATTGCTAAAGTAGCGGCCAAACTGGCCGTGGGCTTTACGCTGGATGAGCTGCAAAACGAAATCACGGGTGGCAAAACACCTGCTTCGTTTGAGCCTTCGATTGACTACGTGGTAACTAAAATCCCGCGCTTTGCTTTCGAGAAATTCCCGCAAGCCAATGACAAGCTGACCACGCAAATGAAGTCAGTGGGTGAAGTGATGGCGATTGGCCGCTCGGTGCAAGAATCCATGCAAAAAGCCCTGCGCGGCTTAGAAACCGGCATGTCTGGTTTTGATGAGATGACTACCGATCGCAGCGTGATCGAAGCAGAAATCGCTAATCCTGGTCCAGAGCGTATCTGGTACGTAGCCGATGCTTTCCGCGTGGGCATGAGCTTAGATGAAGTCTTTGCTTTAACTAAGATTGATCCATGGTTCCTGCGTCAGATTGAAGATTTGGTTCAAGAAGAAAACGCGATTCGCGGCACAGCCGTTGAAAGCATCGATTACGCAACCATGCGTCGTCTTAAGCGTAAAGGTTTCTCTGATCGTCGTTTAGCCGCCTTGCTAGAAACAGATCAAGCGGCAGTGCGTAAGGCGCGTCATGCGCTGAAAATTCGCCCAGTGTATAAGCGGGTAGATACTTGCGCGGCAGAGTTTTCGACCGATACCGCTTATATGTACTCGACTTATGAAGAAGAGTGCGAAGCGGCCCCGACTGATAAACGCAAAATCATGATCCTTGGCGGTGGCCCAAACCGCATTGGTCAGGGTATTGAGTTTGACTACTGCTGCGTACACGCGGCGTTGGCGCTGCGCGAAGATGGCTTTGAAACCATTATGGTTAACTGCAATCCGGAAACCGTATCCACCGATTACGATACTTCGGATCGCCTGTACTTTGAGCCGCTAACGCTCGAAGACGTGCTAGAAATCGTTAATATCGAAAAGCCGGAAGGCGTGATCGTGCAATACGGTGGCCAAACGCCACTGAAACTAGCGCGTGCTTTAGAAGCCAATGGCGTACCGATTATCGGCACAACGCCGGATATGATCGATGCAGCAGAAGATCGCGAGCGCTTCCAGAAGCTGCTGCAAGACTTAGGCCTGCGTCAGCCGCCTAACCGCACGGCGCGTAATGAGCGTGATGCGCTATTACTGGCCGCTGAAATTGGCTACCCACTGGTGGTGCGCCCGTCCTATGTATTGGGCGGCCGTGCGATGGAAATCGTACACCAGCAATCCGATCTAGAACGCTATATGCGTGAAGCCGTGAAGGTTTCTAACGATAGCCCAGTGCTGCTGGATCGCTTCTTAAATGATGCGATTGAAGTGGATGTGGATGCCATTTGTGATGGCACCGATGTGTTGATCGGCGGCATTATGGAGCACATCGAACAAGCAGGCGTGCACTCGGGCGATTCGGCTTGCTCATTGCCACCATTTAGTTTGTCCAAAGAAATTCAGGACGAGCTGCGCCGCCAAACTGTAGCTATGGCTCATGGTTTGAATGTGGTTGGCCTAATGAATGTGCAATTTGCGATTCAGGGCAAGGGAGACGATGCGGTGGTGTTTGTGCTGGAAGTCAACCCACGTGCATCCCGTACCGTGCCTTATGTTTCTAAAGCGACCAGCTTACCGATTGCTAAGATTGCCGCGCGTTGCATGGCTGGCCAAAGCTTAGTTTCGCAAGGCATGACCAAGGAAGTGATTCCACCTTATTACTCGGTAAAAGAAGCGGTATTCCCGTTTATTAAATTCCCTGGTGTGGATTCAATTCTGGGCCCAGAAATGAAATCGACCGGCGAAGTCATGGGCGTGGGCGCCACGTTTGCCGAAGCCTTTGTAAAATCACAATTAGCTGCAGGTGTTGCTTTGCCTACACAGGGCAATGTGTTTATCTCAGTGCGTGATGGCGATAAAAACGGCGCGATCGAATGTGCAAATGTACTCGTAGCGCTGGGCTTTAAAGTCTTTGCAACCAAGGGTACGGCTGCAGCGATTGCTGGGGCTGGTGTTGCTGTGCAAAACGTGAATAAGGTAACTGAAGGCCGCCCACATATCGTGGATATGATCAAGAATGGTGAAATCGCCATGATAGTGAATACTGTCGACGAACGTCGTCAAGCCATTCAAGATTCTTACTCGATTCGCCATGAAGCCATGAAGGCTCGCTTACCTGTGTTTACAACGATTGCCGGTGCCAAAGCAGCGTGTATTGGTATGCGTGATTTAGGTGAAATGCGAGTTTATGATCTGCAGGGCTTGCATCGTACGATCAAACACTGATAATTTACGCCCTAAGGTTCGTGGATGGTGCTTCATTTTAATGAAGCATAAGCACTAGAACTTAAGTAAAAGCCGCCGTCCACTTGTGACGGCGGCTCTTCTTTTTGGATGGAGACTGTAAAGAAATGATAAAAATTCCGCTCACCGTACAAGGTGCGGTAAAACTGAAAGCCGAGTTGCAAAACCTAAAGAGCGTTGAACGCCCTTCAGTGATTGCAGCAATTGCCGAAGCACGCTCACACGGTGATTTATCGGAAAACGCTGAGTATGATGCAGCGAAAGAGAGGCAGGGCTTTGTGGAAGGGCGTATTGCTGAGCTAGAAAGCAAGCTTTCTAATGCACAGTTAATCGAGCCAGCTAGCCTTGCTGAAACCGCTGAAGGCCGCGTAGTATTCGGCGCAACGGTTGATTTAGAAGACTTAGAAACCAGCAATAAAGTCACTTACCAAATCGTGGGTGATGAAGAAGCTGAAATCAAAGAATTTAAAATCTCAGTGTCTAGCCCGATTGCCCGCGCGCTAATCGGTAAATATGCCGGTGATGTAGCCGAAGTGATGGCACCGGGCGGCATCCGTGAGTACGAAGTACTCGATGTAAAATACATCTAATACTGCCAAAGGGAATGCAATGGGCTTAGGTTCAGGTTTAAAAAACCTACTCACCGTACTGTGGATTGGCGGTATGTGGACCATCGGCGTCATCGCAGCCCCTGCGCTTTTTGCTGGCTTAGACAAAGCCACAGCAGGGATGGTGGCCGGTAAGCTATTTCATGCGATTGGTTGGGTAGGAATTGTAGCGGGCATCTATCTGGCTATTTGGTGTGTCTGGCAGATGGGCATGCGTGGCTTTCAAAGTGGAAAATTCTGGCTGGTGATAGGGATGCTGTTATGCACCTTGGTAAACCAGTTTGCGATTTTCCCAATGATTGCTAGCTTAAAGCCTGCTGTAAGCACGGCCGCAGAAGGGATGTTTGGAGGGGGATTAGCGCAATGGCATACCCTTTCTAGCTTGATTTATCTCTTGCAAAGCGTGTTTGGTATAATTTACATCTGGTCTGATTCTGATCGCTAAGCGAGCAAATTGAGCTGCTGCGGCAATGTGTTTTATGCATACATGGCAAAAAACCACTAAAGTATTAGGGCGACCTGAGTCGCCCTATTTACATTAAAGCCCGTTTATTTGGCTTTTTTTGCCTTGGGTAGTACGATCCGAGGCTTATCAGTATTTGATGCGCGGTAAACAATTAATAACTTACCAATGTGTTGAACGGCAACCGCTCCGAGTTCAGAGCAGATCTTTTGCATGTATTCTTCACGCAGGGCACGATCATCACCTAAAACTCGAATTTTAATGAGTTCATGTGCATCTAAATTAACAGCAATTTCGCGGATTACCGCGTCTGCTAGGCCATTATTACCGATCATCACGACTGGATCGATATGATGAGCCAAGCTTTTCAGATGGCGACGCTGATCCGATGTGAGTTCCATTGTTTCAAATCCTTGACTAAACAGGCAATTTTACCTCATGGCTCGTAGCAATTCCAGTAATGCGTGGTTGAAGGAACACGTCAACGATCATTATGTCCATCAAGCAAAAAAAGAGGGCTACCGCGCACGCGCTGCTTTCAAACTGCTAGAGATCAATGAAAAAGATAAATTACTTAAACAAGGACTATGGGTTGCCGATCTTGGCGCAGCGCCAGGAAGCTGGTCGCAAGTTGCTAGTCAGAATGTAGGTGATTCAGGCCGCGTTTTTGCGCTAGACTTACTAGATATGACGCCGATCCGTGGGGTTGATTTTATTCAGGGTGATTTTCGTGATGATGAAGTACTAGCGCATTACACTGAATTGCTTGCGGGGCGTCAGGTAGACCTTGTGATTTGTGATATGGCCCCCAATATAACGGGGAATGCCGTTATGGATCAGGCGCGCAGCATGCTGCTGTGTGAGCTAGCCTTAGAATTTGTTCGTGAGCAATTGAAACCAAACGGATCTTTTCTGGTCAAGGTATTCCAAGGTTATGGTTTTACCGAGTACATGACTGCGATGCGTGAAACATTTACGACGGTGGTTACGCGTAATCCTAAGGCCTCACGCGATCGCAGCAATGAAACTTATTTGCTCGGCAAACAGAAAAAAGCTTGAATAGTATTAAACGTGTAGAATTTTTTTCTTTCATCCCGAGCAGCCGGTCTAGCTTTAGCGTGTGTATTACACTCGCTCGGTAGGCTGCCAGGGGATAATCAGGAGTAGCGCCGTGAACAATCTCGGCAAGAACATCGCCATTTGGCTCGTCATTGGTCTGGTACTGATGACAGTCTTTAACCAATTTTCCCGCAAGCAAGATGCAAGTGGGCAGGTGGCGTATTCGCAGTTTATGGCTGATGTAGAGGCTGATCGAATTGCCAGCGCAGAAATCGAGGGAAACCCGATTCGCGGCCAGATTATTAAAGGCAAGCGCAACGATGGCAGCGCATTCTCTACACTGGCTCCGTTTGATTTCCGTATGGTTGATACGCTGATCAAGCATAACGTCAAATTTGCGGCCAAAGCTGAGGAAGAACCAAGCTTCTTGATGAATTTATTCATCAATTGGTTCCCTATGCTGCTCTTGATTGGCGTATGGGTGTTCTTTATGCGCCAGATGCAAGGTGGCGGTAAAGGCGGTGCATTTAGCTTTGGTAAATCAAAGGCGCGTCTTTTAGATGAAGCGACCAATGTGATTACTTTTGCTGATGTGGCGGGCTGCGATGAAGCCAAGGCTGACGTATCAGAAATCGTAGATTACTTGCGTGATCCAACTAAATACCAAAGCTTAGGTGGCCGTATGCCACGCGGTATTTTGCTGGTTGGCCCTCCAGGTACGGGTAAAACTTTGCTGGCGAAAGCGATTGCTGGTGAAGCTAAAGTGCCATTCTTTAGTATCTCGGGCTCTGATTTCGTTGAAATGTTTGTGGGTGTGGGCGCTGCCCGCGTTCGTGATATGTTTGAAAACGCTAAGAAAAACGCACCTTGCATTATCTTTATCGATGAAATTGATGCGGTAGGCCGTCAGCGCGGTGCCGGTATGGGCGGCGGTAATGATGAGCGCGAGCAAACACTGAACCAGATGTTGGTTGAGATGGATGGTTTTGAAGGCAATTCCGGCATTATGGTGATTGCAGCAACTAACCGCCCTGATGTGCTTGATCCTGCGCTGCTGCGTCCAGGTCGTTTTGATCGCCAAGTCATGGTTTCCTTGCCGGATATTCGTGGCCGTGAGCAGATTCTTGGCGTGCATATGCGCAAAGTGCCTATTTCTAACGATGTGGATGCACAGGTGATTGCGCGTGGTACACCTGGTTTCTCCGGTGCTGATCTTGCAAACTTAGTGAATGAAGCGGCGCTGTTTGCTGCTCGCCGAGTAAAACGTCTAGTGGATATGGACGATTTTGAATCGGCTAAAGATAAAATCATGATGGGGTCGGAACGCCGCTCTATGGTGATGAGCGAAGAAGAAAAAACCAATACTGCGTACCACGAATCAGGCCATGCGGTAGTGGCTAAGCTTTTGCCTAAGTCTGATCCGGTGCATAAAGTGACCATTATTCCTCGTGGCCGCGCACTGGGCGTAACCATGCAGCTGCCTGAAGCCGATCGCTATGCTTATGATCGTGGCTATCTGATGGACCGTATTGCGATTTTATTCGGTGGCCGTATTGCCGAAGAATTGTTTATGAATCAGATGACCACCGGCGCATCAAACGACTTTGAGCGTGCTACTTCATTAGCCCGCGATATGGTGACGCGTTACGGTATGACCGATGCTTTAGGCCCGATGGTGTATGGCGAAAACGAAGGCGAAGTATTTTTAGGCCGCTCAGTTACCACGCATAAGAATATGTCTGAAGCGACCATGATGCAGGTTGACGCTGAAATCCGCCGTATTATCGACGAGCAATATGGCTTAGCCCGCCGCTTGCTAGAAGATAATCGCGATAAAGTTGAAGCCATGACGGCTGCACTGCTCGAATGGGAAACCATTGATGCAGAGCAGATCGAAGACATCATGCAAGGCCGCACTCCTAAGCCCCCAAAAGCGTTGCCAGTGAAGACGCCAGCGGGTGGTGGTGATCGCCCAAGCGGTGAAGCACCAGCTACTCCTGTCATTAATACTCCAGCAACCGAAGCTTAAAACTGAGTTGTGAATAAAATGGCGGCCTGATGGGCCGCCTTTTTTTGTGCTACCTAAAGGTATCAGTAGTATAAAAGGCGCCAAAAACTGCATTAAAGATGAGGGGTAAGATGAATATATTGCAATGTGGGCGTTTTAGTCTGCAGTTGAATCGCCCATTGGTGATGGGCATTGTGAATGTCACTCCTGATTCGTTTTCGGATGGTGGGCATTTTCAACAGGTGGGTGCCGCACTCGCTTATGCTGAAAAACTGCTCGCCGATGGTGCGGATATTTTAGATATTGGTGGTGAATCAACGCGCCCAGGTGCAGCTTTTGTGTCTGAAGTAGAAGAAATTCGCCGCGTTATTCCCGTCATTACGGCACTACAAGCGCTGAATGTGCCACTTTCTGTAGATACTCGTAAAGCTGCTGTAATGCATGCTGCCTTAGACTCTGGGGTAGATCTAGTGAATGATATTTCTGCCTTAGAAGAAGAGGGCGCACTAGAGCTGCTGGCTAAAAGTAATGCTGCAGTTTGCCTCATGCATAAGCAGGGCGAGCCGCAAAATATGCAATCCACACCTAGCTATAGCGATGTACTTGCAGAGGTAACACATTATTTGCGGCAAAGACGGGATGCTGCTTTGGCTGCTGGCATTGCCCATCAGCGTCTATTGTTGGATCCTGGTTTTGGATTCGGCAAAAATTTAGAACATAATGTGGCGCTGTTTCGTGGTTTGCCCATGCTATTGCAAAGCTTAACCACCCCTTTATTGATTGGGGTATCGCGTAAGAGTATGTTAGGGCAGATTACTGGCCAGGCTGTGCATGAGCGCATGCCTGCTAGCATTGCCGCTGCGCTTATGGCTGCACAGGCAGGTAGTGCGGTGATTCGGGTACACGATGTGCGGGAAACAGTGGATGCGTTAAAAGTATGGCGTGCCTTACAATAAACGCCAGTTTTATTAAAATATTTTGTTATCCAGCAATGTCCCTGTTTAAAAATTGGGGTAAAAGTAGCTGGAAGCAAATTTGGCCAAGCTTATTATCGGAGTGAATGATGGGTCGCAAGTATTTTGGAACAGACGGTGTACGTGGTTTAGTGGGTGAATATCCGATTACACCTGAGTTTGCGATGAAGCTGGGCTATGCCGCTGGTAAAGTGCTTGCGGCAGAAAGTAAGCGTGGTAATGGTGATCATGCCGCGGTGCTGATTGGTAAAGACACCCGTGTGTCAGGTTATATGCTGGAAGCCGCGCTGCAAGCGGGTTTAAACGCTGCTGGCGTGGATGTATATCTGACTGGGCCTCTTCCTACCCCTGGTATCGCTTATTTAACCCGTGCGTTGCGTTTATCTGCTGGTGTGGTGATTTCTGCATCGCACAATCCTTATCACGATAACGGGATTAAGTTTTTTGGTGCAGGTGGTAAAAAACTGGCAGATGACGTTGAATTGGCGATTGAAGCAGCAATCGATCAAGTACAGCCTTGCGTTTCGCCTAAGCGCATTGGTAAATCTTGGCGAGTAGACGATGCGGCTGGCCGTTATATTGAATTTTGTAAATCCACTTTCCCAAATGAGCTTGATCTACGCGGCTTAAAACTGGTGGTGGATTGTGCACACGGCGCAACTTACGATATCGCCCCGCATGTGTTCCATGAGCTGGGGGCAGAAGTCGTCAAGATTGGTGTAACGCCTAATGGCTACAATATCAACGAAGATGTTGGTGCTACTCACCCAGAAACTGCCCGTAAAGCGGTACTGGCTGAAGGTGCAGATTTCGGGATCTCCTTAGATGGTGATGGCGATCGGCTGATTATGATCGACCGTGATGGCACGATTGTAGATGGCGATCAGCTGCTCTACGCACTGGCGTGTTATCGCCAGGATAAAGGAACATTGGGCGAAGGCGTAGTTGGCACCTTGATGACGAATTTGGGCGTAGAAAATGGCCTGAAAGCACGCGGGATTGGTTTTGAGCGTGCTAAAGTCGGAGACCGCTATGTGCTTGAAAAATTATTAGCGAATAACTGGCTGGTAGGCGGTGAAGGCTCTGGGCATTTGCTTTGCCTAGACAAGCACTCCACCGGTGATGGCATTGTGTCTGCCCTACAAGTGCTGCAGGCGCTCAAAGAAAGCGGCAAGACATTGGCGCAGTATTGCCATGATCTAGTGCTGTCAACGCAGGTGCTAAAAAATGTCCGTATTGCTAAGGGCTTTGATTGCCATGCCTCAGAGCTAATTAAAGCGGCAGTAAGCAAGGCCGAAGCGGCGATGGGTACTGCTGGCCGTGTGTTATTACGCCCATCAGGTACAGAGCCGGTGGTTCGCGTAATGGTGGAGCACACTGATGCCAATATTGCACGAGAATGGGCAGAGCAGATTGCCAAAGTAGTCAGTAGCGAGGCAAATGCTGAATAATTAGAGCGGGGCATTGCCCCGCTTTTTAACGGCGCATTTATAATTTGGCTGGCTTATTTATTGGGAACTGTTGTAATAAATTCTTTTAACGATTTGTCATGGTAATTAAACAATTCTGTAACTTAATACTTTTAGAATCGTACTAGTTAATGACCCACAACAGGGTTATCTGTTGTCACAACAATCTGAGAGAGTAATTTTATGAAACTAGCACGCCTGATTCTGGTATCCAGTATTTTTGTATTTGCTATGGGCACAGTGAATGCTGCGGATGCACCTGCTATTGCCGGATTGACTGGTGATGCATTAGCTGCTGCTGTCAAAGGTAATCTAGATAACGATTTAGTTTTACAAAAGTTTAACTTAAAAGTTAAAGGTAAAGATGCCGATGTAACAATTGAAGGCAGTGTTGATGAAGGCGAGCAAATGGCCCTTGCAGGTAATGTGGCTGAAAATGTAAAAGGCGTGCGCTACGTATTCAACAATATTGTTCCAAAAAACTAATTGTTTAAATAAAAAAAGGCAGCTTAGGCTGCCTTTTTTTATGCCTATTAATAGTTAGAGTAACGATGTTTTAGATTAAAAAAATGGCAAGCCTTAGGCTTGCCATTTGCTTTAGGAGAGCAATAAATTAACCAAATTTACCCGTAATATAATCTTCAGTCGCTTTTACTTTCGGTGTGGTGAAAATACTATCTGTTTCACCTACTTCAATCAGCTCGCCTAAATACATATAAGCGGTGATATCAGAAACACGAGCGGCTTGTTGCATATTATGCGTCACGATTGCAATCGTATAATCTTGCTTTAATTCATGCACTAATTCTTCTACGTGTGCTGTAGAAATTGGGTCAAGTGCCGAAGTTGGTTCATCTAAGAGCAATACTTCCGGTTTAACGGCAACTGCGCGTGCAATACAAAGGCGTTGTTGTTGACCGCCAGATAAACTTAAACCAGATTGCTTCAGTTTATCTTTTGCTTCATTCCACAGCGCTGCTTTTTGCAAGGCCCATTCAACGCGGTCATCCATTTCGGATTTAGGCAGATTTTCGTACAGCTTTACACCAAAAGCGATATTGTCATAAATAGACATCGGAAATGGCGTTGGTTTTTGAAATACCATACCTACTTTGGCGCGTAGCATATTCAAATCTACATCATTATCTAAAACGTTTTTACCGTTTAAGATTATTTCGCCTTCTGCACGTAGTTTTGGATAAAGATCGTACATGCGATTAAAGGTGCGTAGCAGGGTAGATTTACCGCAGCCAGATGGGCCAATAAAAGCAGTGACTTTTCCTTCTTGAATATCTAAGTTTACATTCTTTAGGGCATGAAAATTACCGTAATAGAAGTTAAGGTTTTTAATAGCAAGTTTTGCTGGGTTTGCTTGATTTTTCATGATTAAACTTATCCGTATTGGTTTGTTAGTTTTGTTTCGGTTCACGCAGCATCACGCGCGCAACAATATTTAAACCGAGCACAAATAGGCCAATTAATAAAGCACCCGTCCAAGCTAACTGATGCCATTCGTCATAAGGGCTCATGGCGAATTGAAAGATGACAACTGGCAAATTAGACATCGGCTGATTCATGTTTGAATAGAATTGATTATTTAGTGCCGTAAATAGCAGCGGTGCCGTTTCGCCCAAGATACGCGCAATGGCTAGCAAAATACCGGTTGCAACACCTGCTTTAGCGGCACGTAATGTAACTAAAAGCACCATTTTCCACTGTGGAGCACCTAGGGCATAGGCCGCTTCACGCATTGCGGTTGGTACTAGGCGCAGCATGTTTTCTGTGGTTCTTAATACCACCGGAATCACTAAAATAGCTAAAGCAAATGAGCCCGCCCAACCAGAAAAATGCTGCACGCGTGCTACATACATTTCGAAAATAAATAAGCCAATAACAATCGAAGGGGCAGAAAGCAAAATGTCATTGATAAAGCGAGTGGTAGGCGCTAACCAGCCTTTATTACCAAATTCAGCCAAATAGGTGCCTGCCAAAATGCCAATCGGTGTGCCAATAGCAACCCCTACAATGGACATTTGCAAGCTGCCTAAAATTGCATTAGACAAACCACCTGCACTGCCTGGAGCAGGTGTTGTTTGAGTAAATGTAGCAAAGGTTAAACCAGGCAGGCCATTTTTAAATAGCGTAAACATAATCCAGAATAACCAGAATAAACCAAAGGCCATGGCAAAAATGGAAAGTGTTAAGCTTAGGTAATTGACTGCGCGGCGGCGCTTATAAATATTCATGGCCTTACTCATGAGTTAGCGCCCTCATTGCGTTGTAAACGCAGTAGTAATAATTTAGAAAGCACTAGAACAATAAAGGTGATAAAGAACAGTAATAAACCTAATTCAATCAGTGATGAAATATAAAGCTCACCATTGGCTTCGGTAAATTCATTGGCTAGCGTGGCAGAGATGGTGGTGGCAGGGTCAAATAGGGAATTCATTTTTGCCTGAGAATTACCAATAACAAAGGTAATTGCCATAGTTTCGCCTAATGCGCGGCCAAGGCCCAGCATGACGCCGCCAATAATCCCATTTTTAGTAAATGGCACAACCACATTCCAAACGACTTCCCAAGTTGTTGCGCCTAGGCCATAAGCTGATTCTTTAAGCATTGGCGGTACAACTTCAAATACATCACGCATCACCGAGGTAACATAAGGAATAACCATAATTGAAAGAATCAAGCTGGCCGTGAACATGCCAATACCCATTGGCGCACCCACAAATAATCCCCCAATCAACGGCCAATTTGCGGTGGTTTCAGTCAGCCAAGGCTGCACATGGTCTGCAAATAAGGGTGCAAAAACAAATAAACCCCACATGCCATAAATAATGGAAGGCACGCCAGCAAGCAGCTCAATCGCTACCCCAAGTGGGCGGCGCAGCCATGTTGGTGATAATTCGGTTAGAAAAATGGCAATGCCAAAGCTAACGGGCACCGCAATAATCAGCGCAATAAAAGAGGAAACTAAAGTGCCGCGAATAGAGGGCCATGCGCCAAATTCTTCTGTAACAGGATTCCAGCTTTCTGAAGTAATAAAGCTTAAGCCAAAATGCTTAATGCTTGGCATTGCGCCATAGAGCAATGAAAGAATAATACCGCTTAATAAAGCAAGTACAAAAAAAGCAAAAAAACGTGTACTGCCGACGAACAGCATATCTTGAAATCGCTGCTGTTTCATTCGTTGTGTTTGATTCGGCATTAAAATCTCCATTACACCGATGCTTCATAACAACACAACAGGAGCTTTATGGCTCCTGTTGTGTGTTTAGACGTATAGCGGTACTGCCGCCACTGTAATGACTAATTACTTCCAGATTGGATTTGCGCCATCTGTCATTTGCGCTTTCCAGTTGGCTTTAATCATATTCACTACGCTATCTGGCATAGGAATGTAATCTAAATCAAGCGCAACTTTATCTGCATCATTGCCATAAGCCCAATCAAAGAATTTTAATACTTCAAGTGCTTGTGCTGGCTTGTCTTGCTTTTTGTGCATCAAAATAAATGTTGGGTTAGCAATTGGCCATGATGTTTTACCCGCTGAGTTTGTAGTCAGCAGATACATGCCTGGGGCATTTTTCCAATCTGCGCCAGCTGCTGCGGCAATAAAGGCTTCTTCGGAAGGCTCAACAAAAACGCCGTCACGGTTTTGTAGTGCGGTGTGAGCCAGTTTGTTTTGTTTTGCGTAAGCAAACTCAACGTAACCAATTGCACCTTTAATACGTTGTACATAGTTGGAAACGCCTTCGTTACCCTTGCCACCTACACCAACAGGCCATTGCAAGGAGGTGTTTGCACCTACTTTTTCTTTCCATTCTGCGGATACTTTTGATAGGTAATCAGCAAATACGAAGGTAGTGCCTGAGCCGTCTGAACGACGAACAACAGTAATGTTTTGGTCTGGCAAGCTAACACCAGCATTGATCGCAACGATGGCTGGGTCATTCCATTTCTTGATTTTGCCAAGGAAAATGTCAGTCAGTACTTGCGGAGTCATTTTCAACTGGCCTGGCTTAATACCAGGAATATTTACCACCGGCACTACACCACCGATCACGGTAGGGAATTGCATCAGGCCTTGTTTGTTTAACTCTTCTGGCTTGAGTGGCATGTCGGACGCGCCAAAATCAACCGTTTTAGCTTGAATTTGCTTAATACCGCCACCAGAACCAATCGATTGATAATTCAGGCCAGTGCCGGTTTTGGCTTTGTACATTTCAGCCCACTTAGCGTAGAGCGGGTACGGGAAGGTCGCACCTGCACCAGTAATGTCTGCCGCGATAGCATGTGTGAACAGGCCGGCAGTAAGGCCGATGGTAACAATCAGTTTGCGAACAAGTGCCATTACAGATAACTCCGAGGGCTAAAGCGTTTGGATTGAAATGATATTTCGCTATGCTAGCTGCTGATTGTTGCTGAAATATTACAAGTCACTCAGTTTGGGTGAGCTTCTCTTGAAAATCAATAAATTGACGCGTGTTCTTTATGGAATCAAGCACGCCTCGGTTTGACTGGGGGTAGGGGTGGGAATACAATCTGCAGCTTTTGAAGTGGGTGCTTCACGTCGTATGACAAGACAGCTAGTAATTGGTAACTGGAAGATGCATGGCAGCATCGGTAAGGTTCGTTCGGTATTGCCTGAGTTGGCCCGCGCTAAGCTTGGCTCTAACGTGGCGGTATGTATCCCTTATCCTTATGTCATGCTTGCTAAGAGTTTACTAAAAGATAGTCAGGTTCAGGTTGGAGCTCAGGACGTCAGCGAGTATCATGTTGGGGCTTACACAGGCGCAGTTTCTGCATCTATGTTGGCAGACATTGGTTGCGAGCTGGTTATTGTGGGGCACTCAGAACGTCGTCGTTATTTTGGCGAGAGTAGTGAAAATGCCGCGCGTAAGCTGCGTGCATGTTTAGATGCAGGGCTTTTCCCCGTGTATTGTGTTGGAGAAGATGCAGATGAGCGCGCAAGTGGCAGGCATAAAGAAATTATTGCAGCAGAATTAGCCGTTTTACGCGGTTTGCCGATAGGGCTTTATGCGGTTGCTTACGAGCCATCATGGGCAGTAGGTACCGGCGTGATAGCCACATCAGCGCAAATCGCAGAAATGCACGCGTTTATCAAAGAAACTTTAGAGCCCCGCACCCGAGTGTTGTACGGCGGTAGTGTAAAAGGCAGTAATGCTGAAGAGGTTCTGGCAGTAGACGGGGTAGATGGTGTACTTGTTGGCGGAGCGGCCCTTTCGGCTTCCGAGTTTTTAGAAATCTGCATGGCTGCGCGCTAGTCAAGGAATCGAAAACCCTGCTAGAATGCGCGCCGCATAGAATTGAGAAATAAATGGAACTTATTAAATCACTCGTGCTTATTCTTAACGTGGTTTCAGCGATTGCTACCATTGTTTTGGTGCTAATGCAGCACGGTAAAGGTGCTGATATGGGCGCTGCATTTGGCAGTGGTTCTGCGGGCAGTTTGTTTGGATCGTCAGGTTCGGCTAATTTTTTAAGCCGGACTACTGCGGTGACGGCTACGCTGTTCTTTGCTAGCTGTCTTGCTCTGGTCTTACTTGTAAGCCCAGCTAAGAAGTCTGATCTGGGTGTGATGGGTACGCAAAAGCCTGCAGTACAGCAGCCTGCACAGCCAAGTAAAATTCCTGAGTAAGCCGTTAATTTAGGAAGATTAATCTGTTTTTAATGCCGACATGGTGAAATTGGTAGACACGCTATCTTGAGGGGGTAGTGACTTCGGTTGTGAGAGTTCGAGTCTCTCTGTCGGCACCAGATTCAAAACGTCCGCGCAATGTGGGCGAATACAACATATAAAAATATCCTTAACCGCAAATCTGGGGAGTGCCATGCTCGCTAACTATTTCCCCATCCTGATGTTTCTGGCTGTAGGACTCTTGGTGGGCGTCGCCCCTCTGGTTCTTGGCTGGGGGGTGGGCAAGATTCTCGGGACCAATCGGCCTGATCCTGAAAAACGCTCGCCTTACGAGTGTGGCTTCGAAGCTTTCGAAGACGCGCGCATGCAGTTTGATGTGCGCTACTACCTCGTTGCAATCCTGTTTATTTTGTTCGATCTCGAAGTGGCCTTCCTTGTGCCATGGGCTGTTGTGCTCAAAGAGCTCGGCATGTTCGGCTTCCTTACAATGATGATCTTCCTGACCGTATTGGTTGTGGGCTTTGTCTTTGAGTGGAAGAAAGGCGCACTGGAATGGGAGTAATAAAATGAATGCTCAAACAAGTTTGCCGTCAGCAGACAAGGGCTTTGTAACCACATCGCTAGATACCGTTATCAACTGGACCCGCACGGGTTCCCTATGGCCTATGACCTTTGGTTTGGCCTGTTGTGCGGTAGAAATGATGCATGCTGGCGCTGCGCGCTATGACTTGGATCGTTTCGGTATCGTTTTTCGCCCAAGTCCACGTCAGTCTGATCTGATGATCGTTGCCGGTACGCTGTGCAACAAAATGGCACCAGCCTTGCGTAAAGTTTACGATCAGATGCCAGAGCCACGCTGGGTGATCTCGATGGGATCCTGTGCCAACGGTGGTGGTTACTACCATTATTCCTATTCTGTGGTACGCGGTTGTGATCGGATTGTGCCGGTTGATATCTACGTGCCGGGCTGTCCTCCGACAGCTGAAGCTTTGCTTTACGGCATTATTCAGCTACAGAATAAGATTAAGCGTACAAACACCATCGCACGATCAGGTGTTGTAGCAAGTGAGCGAGGGTAAGACAGTGGATCGTAAACTTTCTATCCTAATGGACAGCCTGAAGGCCGTTCTAGGTGAGGTGGGGGGTATAAACCTCTCCAAAATGGTTTGTGCTTTAGACGAAGTTACCATTGAAGTGCCGGTTGCTGCGTGGCCCGCTGTGGCGTTAATGCTGCGTGATGATGCCGCTTTGCACTTTGAATCCTGTCTGGATGTTTGTGGTGTTGATTACAGCGCTTACAAAGACGCTGTATGGGAAGGCCATCGCTTTGCTGCGGTTTACCACTTCTTGTCGTATAAACACAATGTACGCTTACGTGTACGCGTGTTCTGTACTGATGATGACTTCCCGGTTGTGCCATCGGTCGTGACTGTGTGGCCTGGCCTGAATTGGTTTGAGCGCGAAGCGTTTGATTTGTTCGGGATTATGTTTCAAGGCCATCCAGATTTACGCCGCATTCTGACCGATTATGGTTTTGTTGGTCATCCTTTCCGTAAGGATTTCCCGCTTTCAGGTTACGTAGAAATGCGTTACGACCCAGAACAAGGCCGCGTTATCTACCAGCCTGTCACTATTGATCCGCGTGAAACAACGCCGCGTATCATCCGCGAGGAGAACTACGGTGGCTGCTGAAATCCGCAACTACACGCTTAACTTCGGACCACAACACCCCGCAGCACACGGTGTGCTTCGCCTCGTGCTAGAGCTTGATGGTGAAGTGGTTGAACGGGCAGACCCGCATATCGGGCTTTTGCACCGTGGTACTGAAAAATTAGCAGAATCAAAAACCTATATTCAATCGCTGCCTTATATGGACCGTCTCGACTATGTGTCGATGATGTGCAATGAGCATGCTTATTGCATGGCGATTGAAAAAATGACGGGCATTGAAGTGCCACTGCGTGCTCAGTATATCCGTGTGATGTTTGATGAAATCACCCGTATCCTGAATCACTTAATGTGGATTGGCGCGCACGGCATTGACTGTGGCGCGATGACCATCTTCTTGTACGCTTTCCGTGAACGTGAAGACCTGATGGACTGCTATGAAGCCGTGTCAGGTGCACGTATGCACGCGGCCTATTATCGTCCGGGTGGCGTTTACCGCGATTTGCCAGATCAAATGCCGCAGTACCAAGCTTCTAAGGTACGCAATGCCGCTGCGATCAAAAAATTAAATGGCAACCGTGAAGGCTCTTTGCTCGATTTTATCGAAGATTTCACCCAGCGCTTCCCAACCTATGTTGACGAATACGAAACCCTGCTGACAGATAACCGTATCTGGAAGCAACGTACCGTTGGCATTGGCATTATCACGCCTGAACGCGCTCTGGCGCTGGGGCTGACTGGCCCTATGCTGCGTGGCTCAGGTATTGAGTGGGATTTACGTAAGAAACAGCCGTATGAAGTTTACGGTGCAATGGACTTTGATATTCCCGTGGGCACTAATGGTGATTGCTATGATCGCTATCTGGTTCGCGTTGAAGAAATGCGCCAGTCCAACCGCATTATCAAGCAGTGCGTGGCATGGCTGAAAGCTAATCCGGGCCCAGTGATTGTAGATAATCATAAAGTGGCATCGCCTTCACGTGGCGGCATGAAAGCCAATATGGAAGAGCTAATTCACCACTTCAAATTATTTACCGAAGGGATGCATGTTCCAGAGGGCGAAGCTTACGCTGCTATTGAGCATCCTAAGGGTGAGTTTGGTATCTATATGGTATCCGATGGGGCCAATAAGCCTTACCGCATGAAAATTCGCGCCCCGGGCTTTGCGCACTTGGCGTCGTTGGATGAAATGGCGCGTGGCCATATGTTGTCCGACGTGGTGGCTATCATTGGAACTCAAGACGTTGTATTCGGGGAGATTGACCGCTGATGTTAACTACTCAATCCCTAGCGTTGATCGATCGTGAAGTAGCAAAGTACCCAGCGGAGCAAAAGCGCTCTGCGGTTATGGGTGCTCTGCGTATTGCTCAAACTGAGCATCGCTACTTAAGCAATGAAATGATCGAATTCATCGCCAATTACCTGGGCATTGCCCCGATGATGGCGTTGGAAGTGGCCACTTTCTACAATATGTACGATCTAAAGCCTGTTGGTCAGCACAAGATCACCGTATGTACCAATCTGCCCTGTGCTTTATCGGGCGGCTATACTGCGGCGCATTACATTAAGCAAAAATTGGGCATTGGTTTTAATGAAACCACGCCTGACGGTAAATTTACGCTGAAAGAAGGGGAGTGCATGGGAGCCTGTGGTTATGCGCCAGTGATGCTGGTAAACAACCATTCCATGTGCAGCCATATGACGCCTGAGGCGATCGACAAAAAACTGGCGGAGCTCGAATAATGACCGTCTACGTATCCGGCGTTGTATTTGAAGACGTCAACTTTGAAGATCCAAATTGCTGGAAGCTTGACGAATACGTTAAGCGTGGTGGCTATGCTGCTCTGAAAAAAATCCTGAGTGAAAATATCACTCAAGACGAAATCATTGCGCAAATGAAAACATCTGGCCTACGTGGTCGTGGTGGTGCGGGCTTTCCGACTGGCTTGAAATGGTCATTTATGCCGCGCAGCTTTCCAGGGCAAAAATACCTCGTATGTAATACCGACGAGGGCGAGCCAGGCACTTTTAAGGATTTAGACATTATTGTGTCTAATCCACATGCGCTGATCGAAGGCATGATTATTGGTGCTTACGCGATGGGCATTACCGTGGGTTACAACTATATCCACGGTGAAGTGTTTGAAGCTTATGAGCGCTTTGAAGAAGCACTGGAAGAAGCACGCAAAGCGGGTTTCTTGGGCGACAAAATTCTGGGTTCAGAATTTAGCTTTGAGTTGCACGCCCATCATGGCTACGGCGCTTATATCTGTGGTGAAGAAACGGCTCTGCTGGAATCCTTAGAAGGCAAAAAAGGTCAGCCACGCTTTAAGCCGCCATTCCCAGCCAGCTACGGTCTCTACGGCAAGCCAACTACAATTAATAATACTGAGACGTTTGCCTCCGTACCTTATATTATCCGCGAAGGCGGGCAGAAATTCCTTGAGCTAGGTAAACCTAATAACGGTGGCACCAAGTTATTTTCGGTTTCTGGCCATGTAAATCGCCCTGGAAACTACGAAGTACCGCTGGGCATGCCGTTTTCGGAGCTGCTTGAGCTGTGCGGTGGCATGAAAGATGGCAAAAAACTTAAGGCGGTGATTCCTGGTGGATCATCCTCGCCAGTCTTACCTGCTGACATCATGATGCAATGCACAATGGACTACGATTCGATCGCGAAAGCGGGATCGATGCTGGGTTCGGGCGCGGTGATCGTGATGGACGAAACAGTGAGTATGGTGCAGGCGCTAGAGCGTTTGTCTTACTTCTACTTCGAAGAATCGTGTGGCCAATGTACACCGTGTCGTGAAGGCACCGGTTGGTTGTATCGGATTGTTCATCGTATCGCACAGGGCCATGGCGTTCCGGAAGACTTGGAACTCTTGGACAGTGTCGGTAATAACATCGCAGGGCGAACCATTTGTGCCCTCGGCGACGCAGCTGTTTTCCCGGTGCGCGGAATGCTAAAACACTTCCGTAGCGAATTCGAATACCTTATCGAACACAAGACTGCTTTGCAGGCTTGGGTTTGATTCAATAGCCATTGAGTAGAGCATGCTGGAAATTGAAATCGACGGTAAGAAACTGACAGTGCCAGGTGGTAGCACGGTAATGGACGCAGCCAATTCGGTTGGCGTGCATATCCCGCATTTCTGCTATCACAAAAAGCTGTCTATCGCCGCAAACTGCCGTATGTGCCTTGTTCAGGTTGAGAAAGCGCCTAAGCCTCTACCTGCCTGTGCCACCCCCGTCACTGACGGGATGAAAGTCTGGACCCACTCTGATCAGGCCGTGAAGGCGCAGCAGGGGGTGATGGAATTCTTACTGATTAATCACCCACTGGATTGCCCGATTTGCGATCAGGGCGGCGAATGTCAGCTGCAAGATCTGGCGGTTGGCTATGGTCAGTCTGGCTCGCGTTACACAGAAGAAAAGCGTGTTGTGGTTAATAAAGACCTAGGCCCGCTGATTTCTACTGATATGACGCGTTGCATCCATTGCAGCCGCTGTGTTCGCTTTACCGAAGAAATCGCCGGTTTCCAAGAGCTGGGTATGGCCGGTCGCGGTGAATTTACCGAGGTCATGTCCTTTGTTGGCAAGGCGGTTAAGTCAGAAATTTCCGGTAATGTGATTGATCTTTGCCCAGTTGGCGCGTTGACGAGCAAGCCGTTCCGCTACTCCGCCCGTACATGGGAATTATCGCGCCGTAAATCAGTCAGCCCACACGATGGTTTGGGTTCAAACCTCGTAGTGCAGGTGAAAAACAACAAAGTAATGCGTGTATTGCCGCTGGAAAACGAAGCTATTAATGAATGCTGGCTTGCGGATCGTGATCGTTTCTCTTACGAAGCGCTCAATAGCAGCGAGCGTCTGCAAAAGCCAATGATTAAGCAAGGTGGTGTTTGGCAAGTTACAGACTGGCAAACAGCGCTTGAATACGTGGCAAATGGCCTAAAACAAGTGGTGGCAGATCATGGCGCTGAGGCGGTTGCCGCAGTGGCAACGCCCAATAGCACGGTTGAAGAGCTGTTTACCCTACGTAAATTGATGGCAGGTTTAGGCGTAAACAATGTTGAAACACGCTTACGTAATAGCGACTTCAGCCTGAACACTACCGGTGCTACTTGGTTGGGCCAATCGATTGCTGATTTGGCTGTAGCTGAAGCAGTCTTGGTTATCGGCTCTTCATTACGCCAAGAGCAGCCTCTGCTGGCACAACGCTTGCGTCAATCCGTAAAGAAAGGCATGAAGCTTTCTTTAGTGAATGTGCATAGTGATGATTTGCTGACTAAAGTTGCCGCGCAAGCTGTCGTTCGCCCGGATCAGTTGGTTGAAGGCGTACTGGCCGTGGTTAAGGCCGTGCTTGAAGCGGATAGCAGCAAGACTGCTCCTGCGCATATCGATTTAACGGGCGTTGAAGTCACCGACGCAGCGCGCGCGATTGCTGCAACGCTAACCGGTAAATCAGCCGTATTGCTAGGCAATATCGCAACGCATAATCCACGGGCTGCAGAGCTGTATGCTGCAGCTGCTGTATTGGCCGAGCTAGCTGGCGCAACACTAGGTGTGATGAGCGAAGCGGCTAATACCGTGGGTGCTCAACTGATCGGTGCAACGGTTGGCGGCAATGTCTTTGCTACGCCGAAAAAAGCCTATGTGCTGTTAAACGCTGAAACCGAGTTTGATACACACAACGGCCAAGAAGCGCTGGCGGCAGTGAAGTCCGCCGAAATGGTTGTGGTGATGTCGGCCTTTAATAGCTGCGCACTGGATTTTGCTGATGTGATTCTGCCGATCTCACCGTTCTCCGAAACATCGGGCACGTTTGTGAATATGGAAGGCAAGCCACAAAGCTTTAACGGTGTGGTGCGTCCTCTTGGCGAGACGCGTCCGGCATGGAAAGTATTCCGCGTCTTAGGCAATGTGCTTGGCTTTAATGGCTTTGATTACGAATCGTCAGAACAGATTCGTGATGAAGCCCTTGCTGGCGATACAGCCGCTCGCCTCAACAACGCACCGGCTGCTGCCGTTACCGTTAAGGCTCGCGCTGCTAGTGGCCTAGTTCGCTTAGGCGAAGTGCCTATGTATCAGACAGATAGCTTGGTTCGCCGTGCGCAAAGCCTACAAGCAAGCACCGCAGCACCTGCTCTGAAAGCAAATGCGGCAACACTCGCTACATTGGGCTTGGCTGTGAATGATCTAGCAAAAGTTGAGCAGGGCGGTGCAACTGTTTCCTTGTTTGCTGAGCTGGATAACGGCCTCGTAGACGATGTGATTCGTGTGGTAGCTAGCCATTCCGCGACGCGAGAGCTGGCTGGCATGTATAGCAGCCTGTCGGTTTCTAAAGCTTAAAGGGCGCCCAATATGGAAATGTTACAAGGGTGGTTTGGCGCAGAGATCGCGTTTGTCCTCTGGACCCTCATCAAGATTGTTTGCATCGTTGCGCCTTTGATGGGCGCGGTGGCTTACCTGACATTGGCCGAGCGTAAAGTCATCGGTTATATGCAGATTCGTATCGGCCCGAATCGGGTTGGTCCGTTTGGTTTGCTGCAACCGATTGCCGACGGTGTAAAGCTGCTGCTGAAAGAAATTATTTCTCCATCTGCTGCTAGCACCGGTCTGTTCTTTTTAGCGCCGATTATGGTTCTGGTGCCGGCGCTGGCGGCTTGGGCCGTGGTGCCGTTTTATCCTGGCTATGTTTTATCCGATGTGAATGTCGGCTTGCTCTACGTGATGGCCATTACTTCGATGGGCGTTTACGGCGTAATTTTGGCGGGCTGGGCATCTAACTCTAAATATGCCTTCCTTGGTGCAATGCGCGCTGCGGCTCAGGTGATTTCTTATGAGTTGGCAATGGGCTTTGCCTTGGTCGGCGTGATGATGGTTTCGGGCAGCTTAAATATGACCGAAATCGTTAATCAGCAGGGCCAAGGTATGGCAGGTGGTTCTATTCTGTCGTGGAACTTGATTCCGCTGCTGCCTTTGTTCGTGATCTACTTTATTTCTGGTGTGGCTGAAACCAACCGCGCACCGTTTGATGTGACCGAAGGCGAATCAGAAATTGTTGCGGGTCATATGGTCGAATATTCGGGCATGAGCTTTGCACTGTTCTTCTTGGCCGAATACGCCAATATGATTCTGATTTCAGCCATGACATCGATCATGTTCCTTGGCGGTTGGTTAAGCCCGTTCCCTGCAAGCTGGGGCATGTTGGGCGCACCGTCGGTACTGTGGTGGGTATTAAAAGTAGCCTTTATGCTGTTCTGCTTCTTGTGGTTCCGCGCTACTTTCCCTCGCTATCGTTACGATCAGCTGATGCGTTTGGGTTGGAAGATTTTTATTCCAGTGACCTTGATTTGGATTGTGGTAGTGGGCGCTTGGATGCAAACGCCGCTGTCTCTCTGGAAATAAACAGGACCGACAATGGAAAAGATTGCTTATTTCTTTAAAACGTTCTTGCTCGTGGAACTGGTAAAAGGCTTGATGCTTACCGGCCGCCATATGTTCCAGACCAAGATCACAGTGCAGTTCCCGGAAGAAAAAACACCGTACAGCCCGCGTTTTCGCGGCCTGCATGCGCAACGTCGCTACGCCAATGGCGAAGAGCGTTGCATCGCCTGTAAGCTTTGTGAGGCAGTTTGCCCAGCACAAGCGATTGTGATTGAGTCAGATAAACGTGAGGACGGCACACGCCGCACCACACGTTATGACATTGATCTAACCAAGTGCATTTTCTGTGGTTTTTGTGAAGAAGCGTGCCCGGTGGATGCCATCGTGGAAACGCATATTCTTGAATATCACGGCGAAAAACGGGGCGATCTCTACTACACCAAGCCGATGTTGCTGGCGGTGGGTGATAAGTACGAGAGCGAAATTGCAGAACGCAAAGCGCAAGACGCTAAGTACCGTTAAGGGGTGGACATGACACAAGCTCTATTTTGTTTCTTCGCCTTAGTGCTCTTGATTTCTGCACTTGGCGTTGTGACTACTAAAAACCCAGTACAAGCCGCACTGCTGTTGATTTTGTCTTTCTTTACCGCAGCCATGCTGTGGATGCTAATGAAGGCCGAGTTCCTCGCTGTATCCTTGGTGCTGATTTATGTGGGCGCCGTTATGGTGCTGTTCCTGTTTGTGGTGATGATGCTGGATATCAACTTTGAGGAGCTGCGTAAAGGCTTCTGGAAGTTCGCCCCGATTGCAGGTTTGGTAGCCGGAACTATGCTGCTGGAAATGGTACTCGTGATTACGCATGGCGCAAGCCAGCTGAATGGCGCTGCTATCATTGATCATCCAGCGGGTTACAGCAATGTGCATGAACTGGGCCGTTTGATTTACACCCAGTATTTCCTGCCTTTCCAACTGGCTTCGTTTATTTTGTTGGTGGGGATGATTGCCGCTATTGCGCTGACGCTACGTAAGCGTAAAAGCAGCAAATATATCAATCCGGGTGATCAGGTTCGCGTCAAAGCGAGTGATCGTCTGCGCATCGTGAAGATGGCCACAACAGTGAAAGAGCTGGCAGAAGTTCCTGCCAGCGACGATAAACCAGCAGCCTAAGGGGAAGATATTTCATGCTTGAGTTGACGCATTATCTTGTACTGGCGGCTTGTTTATTTGCCATCAGTATTTTCGGTATCTTTATGAACCGCAAAAACCTCATCGTGCTGTTAATGGCGATTGAGTTGATGTTGCTTGCGGTGAATATGAATTTCATTGCTTTCTCGCAGTTTTTGGGCGATTCAGCAGGGCAGATTTTCGTGTTCTTTATCTTGACGGTGGCCGCGGCTGAAGCTGCAATCGGGCTGGCGATCCTGATTGTGTTATTCCGCAATCTACGATCGATCAACGTCGAAGATCTCGACAGCCTGAAGGGTTAAGGGGACTGGATTACAAATGGATATGAAAACGATTTATCTCTTAATCCCGCTGGCTCCCCTGTTTGGAGCGCTGGTCGCAGGCCTGTTTGGCTGGGCGATCGGGCGGCGAGCCTCACATCTGGTCACGATTGGTGGTGTTGCTGCCTCGTTCCTGATGTCGGCTTATGTTTTAAACCACTTGGTTTCAGGTGGGAATAACTTTAACGGTACGGTTTACACTTGGCTGACCGTTAATGGCGTTGATTTTAACGTTGGTTTCTTGGTCGATAAGCTCACCGCAATGATGATGTGTGTGGTGACTTTTGTATCCTTGATGGTGCATATCTACACCATCGGTTATATGTCGGAAGACCCTGGTTATCAGCGTTTCTTTAGTTATATCTCCTTGTTTACCTTTTCAATGCTGATGCTGGTGATGGCGAATAACTTCGTTCAGCTGTTCTTTGGTTGGGAAGCGGTGGGGCTGGTTTCATACCTCTTGATTGGTTTCTGGTTTAAAAAGCCGACGGCTACTTTTGCCAATATGAAGGCTTTTTTGATCAACCGTGTGGGTGATTTTGGTTTTCTACTCGGGATTGGTCTGGTACTGGCTTACTTTGGCTCGCTGGATTACGCCGATGTGTTTGCTAAAGCACCAGCGCTAAAAGACGCCACGATTAGTCTGTTCCCAAATGTCACTTGGTCTTTGATGTCGGTGACTTGCATCTTGCTGTTTATCGGTGCGATGGGTAAATCGGCTCAGTTCCCGCTGCATGTTTGGCTGCCAGACTCGATGGAAGGCCCAACACCGATTTCCGCACTGATTCACGCGGCAACGATGGTAACGGCAGGTATCTTTATGGTGGCACGTATGTCGCCATTGTTTGAGCTATCTGATACTGCGCTGAATTTTGTGATGGTGATTGGCTCGATTACCGCGCTGTTTATGGGTTTTCTCGGGATTATCCAAAACGATATCAAGCGGGTGGTGGCTTACTCAACACTATCGCAGCTTGGCTATATGACGGTGGCGCTGGGTGCTTCTGCTTACTCGGTAGCGGTATTCCACCTGATGACACACGCTTTCTTTAAAGCGCTACTGTTCTTGGCTGCAGGTTCAGTGATTATTGGTATGCATCACGATCAAGACATCCGCAATATGGGTGGCTTGAAGAAATATATGCCGATTACTTGGATTACTTCCTTGATTGGATCGCTGGCACTGATTGGTACGCCTTTCTTGTCGGGTTTCTATTCTAAAGATTCGATTATTGAAGCCGTGGCGGAGTCTCATCTGCCAGGCGCAAGCTTTGCTTACTTTGCCGTGGTTGCTGGTGTATTTGTGACCGCGTTTTACTCTTTCCGTATGTACTTCTTGGTGTTCCACGGTGAAGAGCGTTTCGGCAAGGCGCACGATGCACACGGCCACGATGCCGCTCATGCACATGATGATGACCATGGGCATGCAGATGAGCATCATCATGGCTTGGCTCCAGGGCAAAAACCGCATGAAACACCATGGGTGGTGACTCTACCACTGGTGTTACTGGCGATTCCATCGCTGGTGATCGGTTACTTTGCGATTGAGCCTATGCTTTACGGTGATTTCTTTAAGGGTGTGATTTTTGTTAATCACGAACTTCACCCAACTATGGAAATGCTAAAAGAAGAGTTCCACGGTGCAGGTGCGATGGGTATTCACTCGCTGACTAGCTTGCCATTTTGGCTGGCCTTGTCAGGTGTAGTGGTGGCCTGGTACTTCTACTTAGTGAAGCCAAGTATTCCTGCGGCACTCGATCGCTTCTTTACTTCTATTGGGATCAAGAAGCTGCTCGATGAAAAGTACTATATGGATCACCTGTATATCAACGGTTTTGCCGCAGGTGGCCGAGTGCTGGGTACGCTGTTCTGGAAAGTAGGCGATACCTTTATTATCGATGGCTTGCTTGTCAATGGTACGGCTAAGGTGGTGGGCTTGTTTGCTGCAGCGGCGCGTAAATTGCAAACCGGTTATATCTACCACTACGCTTTTGCCATGATTATTGGTGCCATTGGCCTGATGACATGGTGGATTGCTGGCCTGCTGGCCTAAAGCCGGCATCTTGCCGGGGATCGGGGGGGAAGGTCTTACTAGA
The DNA here is from genome assembly GCF_033446605.1 of Iodobacter sp. CM08. Classification (NCBI taxonomy): domain Bacteria; kingdom Pseudomonadati; phylum Pseudomonadota; class Betaproteobacteria; order Neisseriales; family Chitinibacteraceae; genus Iodobacter; species Iodobacter sp. CM08. The sequence goes on from NZ_JAWQUO010000013.1 coordinate 110,151, forward strand.
TCGAATCCCCCTTACGAATTAAATTAACAAGTAGGTTGACTATGACGGGTAATCTTCTAAGCCTCGCGATCTGGCTGCCGATCGTGGCGGGCCTTGTAGTACTCGCGACAGGCGGGGACAAAAACGCGACGGCCGCACGCTGGCTGGCGTTGATTGGCGCTTTGCTAAGTTTCTTGGTAACCATTCCGCTGTACACGCAGTTTGAATCTTTACATGGCGGTATGCAGTTCGAAGAGCTGAAGCCGTGGATCGCTTCATTCAATATCAACTACCACCTTGGGGTTGATGGCATTTCGATGCTGTTTGTGATCTTGAATAGCTTTATTACCTTGATGGTGATTTTGGCTGGCTGGCAAGTGATCGAAAAGCGTGTCGGGCAATATATGGCCGCGTTTCTGATTATGTCGGGCTTGATCAATGGCGCATTCGCCGCCATGGATGCAATCTTGTTCTATGTATTCTTTGAAGCCATGCTGATTCCTATGTACCTGATTATTGGTATCTGGGGTGGCCCGCGCCGTGTTTATGCGTCGGTTAAGTTCTTCCTTTACACCTTGCTTGGCTCTTTGCTGACACTGGTTGGTTTTATCTACCTGTATCAGCAAACTGGCGGTAGCTTTGAAATCGCAGACTTCCAACGCCTACCCTTAGGAATGACGGCACAGACTTTAGTGTTGATCGCTTTCTTCTTTGCCTTTGCCGTAAAAGTGCCAATGTGGCCGGTGCACACTTGGTTGCCGGATGCCCACGTTGAAGCGCCTACCGGTGGTTCGATGGTATTGGCGGCGATTACTCTGAAGCTGGGTGCTTATGGCTTCTTGCGGTTTGCTCTGCCGATTGCACCAGACGCTGCACGTGAATACGCATGGGTGTTTGTGGCGCTGTCTTTAGTTGCAGTGATTTACATTGGTTTGGTTGCGCTCGTTCAAACCGATATGAAAAAGCTGGTGGCTTATTCTTCGATCTCGCATATGGGTTTTGTCACGCTGGGCTTCTTTATGTTTGCCGGTGGCACGCAGTTAAACCAGTACGCGGTAGAAGGTGCATTACTGCAAATGATTTCTCACGGCTTTGTTTCCGCCGCAATGTTCTTCTGTATCGGTGTGATGTACGACCGTGTGCACAGCCGTAAAATTGCAGATTACGGCGGTGTGGCCAATAAAATGCCGATCTTTGCCAGCTTTATGATGTTGTTTGCCATGGCTAATTCGGGTCTGCCGGGTACTTCTGGTTTTGCCGGTGAATTTATGGTGATTCTGGGGGCGGTGCAGGTGAATTTCTGGTACGCCTTTGCTGGTGCAACTACGCTGATTTTTGGCGCAGCTTATACCCTGTGGATGTACAAGCGGGTGCTGTTTGGCGAAGTGGCGAATGCGCATATTGAGCATCTTAAAGACGTAAACAGCCGCGAATTCCTGATTCTTGCTGTGCTGGCGGTTGCTGTGCTTGGCATGGGCCTCTATCCAAAGCCATTTGCAGATGTGATGCATGTGTCAGTGAATGATTTAATCTGGCATGTTTCACAAAGCAAATTGCACTGATAAGCGATAGTCGGAAGCCAGAATTGGCTTTCCGATTTTATCCTGAGGTTTTATACCTTCGGACCACAATATTATTTGATAGGGTTGCATAATGACCTGGACGAGCCTTAATGCTTGGGTGGCAATGCCGGAAATTTTCCTGCTGCTTGCTACCTGTGCGGTACTTCTTCTTGATTTATTTGTGTCTGATGCCAAGCGGCATATCACTTATGTGCTGACTCTTTTGGTGTTGGCCGTAACGGCTTTGCTGGTTGTGAACAGCATGTATCCCGTTCCGCAGCTGGCTTTTAATGGCCTGTTTATCAGCGACCCCATCGCGCAACTTGCCAAGCTTGGTATGGTTTTAGGTGTGGCACTGGTGCTGATTTATGGCCGTGATTACGCCATTGTTCGTGGCTTATTCCGTGGCGAGTTGTTTACCCTCACCTTGTTTGCTTTGGCAGGCATGATGATTATGGCCTCTAGCGTTAATTTCTTAACGCTCTATATGGGGCTTGAATTACTTTCTTTGTCTTTGTATGCGCTGGTCGCTTTGCAACGCGATTCAATTGCTTCCACAGAAGCGGCGATGAAGTATTTTATTCTGGGCGCTTTGGCTTCTGGGATGTTGCTCTACGGTATGTCAATGATTTACGGCGCAACCGCTTCGCTGGATGTGTTTGTGATGGCACATAAAATTGCCAGTGGTGAAGCCAACCGCATGTTGGCCGCATTTGGTCTGGTGTTCTTGGTAACGGGTATTGCCTTTAAGTTGGGTGCTGTACCGTTCCATATGTGGGTGCCTGATGTATACGAAGGCGCGCCTACGCTGATTACTCAGCTGATTGGTTCAGCTCCAAAGCTGGCGGCTTTTGCTTTTGTGATTCGTTTGTTGGCGCAGGGTATGGAAGGTTATGCCTTTGACTGGCGTGGCATGCTGATTGTGCTGTCGGTATTGTCGATGGCGATTGGTAATCTGACTGCGATTGCGCAAACTAGCATGAAGCGCATGATGGCTTATTCAACCATCTCGCATATGGGCTTCTTGCTCTTAGGTATTTTAGTTGCTAGCCCGATTGGTTATTCTGCATCGTTCTTTTACGCCATGGTTTATATGCTTACCGCTGCCGCTGGTTTCGGTATGGTGATGCTGCTATCTCGTGAAGGCTTTGAGGCCGATAAAATTGACGACTTCAAAGGCCTTGCCACTCGCAGCCCTTGGTTTGCGTGCATGATGATGTTTGTGATGTTTTCTATGGCAGGTATTCCGGTCTTTATTGGTTTCTTTGCCAAGTTGTCGGTATTACAGGCCGTTGTTAATCTAGGCTATGTCTGGTTGGCGGTATTGGCGGTGATCTTCTCGCTGATCGGCGCTTTCTACTATCTGCGCATCGTTAAAATTATGTACTTTGACGAAGCCACAGATACCGCACCGATTGTTGCTGGCTTGGATACTAAGTTGGTGTTATCCGTAAACTGCCTGTTATTACTGGTATTGGGCCTGATGCCAGATCGCCTGATGGCGGTATTGTCACAAGCCGTCACTTCATCGCTCGTGCCAATGTAATGAATAATGTGTACTTGCTGTGCGGGTTGGCATTTATTGCTGCCAACCTGCCTTTCTTTTTTGAGCGCATCATTTTTTGCATTCCGGCAAAAAAGGTAAAGGGCTTTCACTGGCGTTTATTAGAGCTGGTACTGCTTTATATTGCGCTGGGTTTATTGGCAAGATTACTGGAGGGACGTCTTTCTCCGGTGCATGCCCAGAGCTGGCCTTTCTTTGCCACGACTTTTGCGATGTTTATCGTATTTGCTTGGCCTGGGTTTGTCTGGTGTTATTTCTGGCGCAAACCAGGTATTTAATAAGAAAAGCCCAACTGCTGTTGGGCTTTTTTGTGTTTAAAATATGTTTGCTGATCCGCCATAAAGAGGTGAACCTATGCAGAAATTGAGCGCGGTCTTATTTATGTTATGTACTACGCTGGCGACGGCGAATGATCTTTTGTCAGCACTCAAAAAGGAAATGGGCCAAGCCAGCTGTGAGCAGGATACGCAGTGCCGAGTACTCGCTCTGGGGCTTAAATCTTGTGGCGGGCCAGAGTTTTATTGGCCATGGTCTGTGGCAGAAGGCAAGGCGGACAAGATTGCTTTCTTAGCTAAAAAATACAATGATGAGAGAGCGGAGCAGATTAAAAGTAGTGGTGAGTTGTCTGATTGCAGCTTAGTGAGCCGCCCAGCCGTAGTATGCAGTAAGAAGCAATGCGTATTACAGGGTGAAAGTGCTTATTAAAAAGTAGCAAAAAAAGCAGATAAAAAAAACGGCGAACTCAGGTTCGCCGTTTTGCTTTGTCAGCTTAAGATTTATATACCAGCACCCACAGCGCGTGTGACTGATGCTGCTGTTGGTAGTGGGTCATTGGTTTCTACCATTAGCGCGGTATTAGTCTGTGATACACCATCAATCAGGTAAGCAACGCTGCCAAGGTAGCGTTTACCTACTGGCAGGCTTTTCCAGCTAAACCCTACGGAGGCAGTACCGCCTACGTAGATTTTGCTTGGAGCCAGTGCTTTAAACTCACCACCGACATCGCCAGAGTTAATAATCCAGCTAGATAAGGTGTAGCTACTGTTACCACCCTTAACACCATAACCTACTACGCAAGCCTTGTAGTTACCGGCAGGCAGATTAAATAACTGCACTGTTTCGTTAGAACCATCGCTGCCGCTAGCACCTACTTTGACGCCCGCAGCGTTCATGACCAGTAAATCTAAGTCATCTTCACCACCGTGCTGAGTGTCTGAGTTATAGAGAGCAAAACGGCTAACAAGGTTGTTGGTCGGAACGCTGAAGTTATGGACTTTAACGCCAGCGGTACTGTTACCCGCCGTGCATTCCAGTACACCGTCTTTTGCGCCGGAATCAGTAGCAATGGCACCGCTGCTCAGTGTTGCTTCTTTTAGGCCGCCTTTAGTCAAGGTCAGTTTGCCATCGCTGCCGGTGGCAATCGTAATGACCTTGCTGCCTGACGCTTCTTCGCTGCTGAGCTGTGAAACCGCAGCTAGCAGGCTAGCCTTAGCTGTTAGAGGAGAACGCACGGTATGTGTGCCATCTGACCAAACCAGAGCGCCGTACTGATAAACGTTTCTTGGCGCAGTAGTGCGGCTCAGCGTTACCGTAAAGGATTTGCTCTCACCTGGGGCTAGGCTCAGTGTTGCTGGTGAGACTGCGGCAGTAAAGCCGCTGATTGCTGCTTGTGCGGTATAAATGGAGGCACGATCGCTTACATTGGTCACCGTCCGGGTAAAGGTAAATTTACCGAGAACATTGGCGGTGGTTAATGAAGGTACATTCAGATTGTAAGGCTGAATGCTGCCGATCACACTGCATTTAGCTGGGCTTAGCTGATTTTGCCCGCAAAGGTAGCGGTCATAATCAATTGCACTGACGTCATAGACTAAGCCAGGATCAGCGGCAACATTAGGGTTTACATGCCCTGCACCTTGAGCCCATGGCAACAAGCCATTTTGCAGGCCAGGTTGCCCGTCATTCAGCGTGGTGTATGCGCTAGTCATCAGGGCAGATTTAATTGCCGCAGGCGACCATGTCGGGTGCAGCTGATGCAGTAGTGCGCCAAGACCTGCCACGTGTGGGCTAGACATCGACGTGCCTTGCATAGATTGCCATTCAGCCGGAGCTGCCGCGCCATTGGCCACCTGATTACGCTGCTCTTCTGTAAGCAAAGGGCGTGATGCGGCAAGAATATCAACGCCAGGTGCGGTTAGATCGGGCTTAAGCACATTTGCATCCGCACGGTTTGGGCCGCGTGATGAAAAATCTGCCATAAGCGGTGCATTACCTGATGAAGCTGTAATTGATTTGCTAAATACCGCTTGAGCCGCATCACTGGCTGCAGCTGCATAGGTTTTTGCCGTTACGCCATCGGCAGCACTCAGATGTACTGTAGGAATCACGTGTGAAAATGCGGTGATAGTTGCTGAGCCACCTGCTACGTTGGCGAGCAGCATACCTGCGCCACCCGCGCTTTGTACGGCAGCACTTTTGTTAACAAGAGCCGTTGAGCCGCGATCGCATAACACGATTTTCCCTGCAACTTTGGCAGGGTCAAGCTTTGCGTCGGCAGGTACAGCATCTGCATCGCCATAGCAGCGGTCGAGTGCTGTTTTGCTGGCAGGAGATAGGCTGGCGTAGTCGGTCACACCGGCATTTTTAGCAATAATTAAGTTTGCTGTTAGCGGGGCTGGGTTAACCGAGCCGCCTTTAAGAACCTTACTGCCAAGCGTAACGGTGCTTTCTTGTACGCGGTCGTGGGTTGATGCCGCAACGGTAGTTAACCATGGGCCGATATGCGCCACCATATTGGCGGGCCCGCTATTGCCAGCAGATGCAGCCACAAAGACACCTGCATTGGTTGCCGCTAAAAAGGCTAAGTCAACGGGATCATTCAGCTGCTCACCACCGCTGATTGAGTAGTTCAATACATTCACACCATCGCTCACTGCCGCTTCGATCGCCTTAATGCTATCGCCGCCGTAGCAGTTGTTTTTTCCGGCAGCAAGAATAGGGTCGTTAGATGTCCAGCATACTTTGTAGGTAGCAAGGCGGGCGCGTGGTGCAATGCCTGATAGGTAACCAATGGATGCGCCGCCAATTGTTCCGGCTACTTTGCCATTCCCACCTGCGGTTGAAGCGGTATGCGAGCCGTGGCTATCGCTGTCACGTGGAGAGTTGTAGTCGCTCCAGTGCGGTACTTTTGCGCCACTGTTAACCAGCGCTTCGTACTGTGCTCTGAATTTTTTTGCACCAATCAGCTTGTTATTACAATTAGCTGCAGCAAAACCTTCACCATTTTCGCAAGAGCCTTTCCACGATGCAGGTGGCGCGCCATAAACCTGGTTGCCGTTGGCATCATGTGTGGCCTCACCATTGGCATTCACGCGATCGGCAAAAGAAGGATCTTCTGGCCATACACCGGTGTCAATCACACCGATAATAATGTTTTCACCAGCACTGCCAGCGCCATTGAGCTGTGACCAAAGGCCTGAACCAGGTTTATCTAAGCCTAAGAATTTAGGTGTGTAGTTAGTTTGGATACTACGTGGCTGATCAAGTGTAATTGCCACAACATCGGCGCTGTTTTTAAGCTTTCTAACTTCAGCGTCGGTCAGCATGGCAGAGAAGCCATTGAAAACAACCTGATAGTTATGCACAACTGGTGCATTCGCTATAGTGGCAAGCACATTATTTTGTTTGGTTTCGATATAGTTGATATAAGCCTGCACATCGTAGGCATTAATATCAAGCAACTGGCCTGCCGCTGGTTTTGTGGCTTTTAAGCCACTAATGTCACCGGTGTAGGAAGCCGCTGGTTTGTCTGCTAGCTGAATAATATACGGCAGGCGTGCTTCATCTGCAGAGGCAAAGCTTGCCGCTCCGGCGCTCAGCAAAGCGACGATGGCTAAATTGATAATACTGCGCTTCATCATGATGCAATCCCTGCAGAGTTGTTCTGAGCTTTGTGCTTACGGCGCACCACCATGCTGATACTTGCTAGACCCAGTGCCATCAGCAGCCATTCAGCAGGTTCAGGAACGGCGGTAACATTAATATTATCCAGCCCGAATTGAGCTTGGTTATTACTAAAGGGAACGCATTCACCCGTGGTGGTAGTGAGGCATGCCGCAAAACTGATTTCCTTAAAGACACGATTGTTTGCGGTGTATTTAAAATCACTAAAAGACCATTTTCCACTGGCATTTTGGCCAGGCAATGTGAAGCTATCGCTAAAGGTTTCTCCGCCAAGACCTTTGCCATAGACAATCAAATTAGCAACAGTAAAGGGAATACCTGCACTCAGTGGAGCTGCAAAGCTGCTGGAAAAACTACTCAGCTTAAAACCATATTGGCTGGAAATACTCAGTCCGCCATCATTTAGGCCAAGGTAGTAAGGGGTGTTATTGCCAGCTGGGCAATCAAGAACCGCGCAGCTGCTGCTGGTGGCAATCGCGCCTGCTAGCCCATCACCCAGCACTTTTAAACTGAACTGCGGGTCTGCATGGATTAAATCTCCGCCTTCAAAAACATCACCTTTTAATGTATCAAAATTAATCAGCGATGCTTGAGCAGCAGGCATGGCCAAGCCAATGGCAGCGGTAAGCAGTGCCATCTTGAGTGATTTCTTCATATAACTCCCTGTGTATCTCTTTGATTGGAATGAACAGCGTAGGGTGCTCAAAACTCAGACATAAAAACTACATGCCAACAGGTATGGGTTTTTTGCCCGATTATTTTTATAAGGAGAGAAGTGTTTGAAACGACTTACATTGCTTTTTTATGTAGTAAGCTGTGTGAATAATAACAAATAATGCCAGCGCGTCCAGATGTTGTGAGCATAAGCTATTAATTTGTCTCTCTTTTGCAGCAGTCTTATCTAGTCCTTGCCTAAGAACTGCATATTTCCATGGCTGACCGTGTTGATGTAATTGTTTGAAATAACAGAATAAATCTAAAGTGAAGTGTTTTTTTGATGCCGCTTACATAAATTGCATGTGGCGAGGTGGGCTATAGCTGTTTAGCTTTGGCTCAGATTTTACGGCTGAAATTTAAATTTTTGCTTGTGTGGGCGGCAGAATTAATCTAGAATCCGCTCTCTCTGATCTTGCTGAACAAGCAAATTAGTTAAAAGCGCTAGGGTTGTAGCTCAGTTGGTTAGAGCGTTTGGTCGACATCCAAGAGGTCGTGAGTTCGAATCTCACCAACCCTACCAAAAAAAATTCAATAGGTATGATTGTGAAATTTAAGTCATATCTGCATCAGATGGAGTTAAGCCCCATGGATCGAACTAGCACCACTGCAGAGTGATTCTAGCGGCGAGTGCGTGGGGCTTGATTTATAAAAAGTGCGGCGTAAGCCGCACTTTTTTTTCGTTCATTTTTTACGGCTTCTGTTACTCTTTTAGAAAGCATTTCAACCCTTCTCTTAACGCGCAGCACAGGACAAACTATGCCTATCGTGACCCTGCCAGACGGCTCTGAACGACAATTCGACGCCCCGCTTACCGTGGGTGATGTAGCTGCTAGTATCGGTGCGGGTCTTGCGCGCGCCGCTTTGGCTGGGAAGGTGGATGGCACCTTGGTCGACACCAGTTACTTGATCGATAAAGACGTTCAGCTCGCCATTATTACCGATAAAGATAGCGACGGCTTAGAGGTGATTCGTCACTCTACCGCTCACTTGCTGGCTCATGCGGTAAAGCAGCTGTTCCCTGACGCTCAAGTCACCATCGGCCCTGTGATTGAGAACGGCTTCTATTACGACTTCGCTTATAAACGCCCATTTACTCCTGAAGATTTGCTCGCAATCGAAAAGAAAATGAGTGAATTGGCTAAAAAGGATATCCCTGTTGAGCGTTATGAGTTGTCTCGTGATGATGCAGTGGCTTACTTTAAATCCATTGGCGAGGCTTATAAGGCTGAAATTATCGAGTCAATTCCTGCCGATCAAGCGCTGAGCTTGTATCGCGAAGGTGATTTCACTGATCTTTGCCGTGGCCCGCATGTGCCATCTACAGCTAAGTTAAAAGTATTTAAACTAATGAAGGTAGCGGGCGCTTACTGGCGTGGCGATAGTAAAAATGAAATGCTGACCCGCATCTATGGCACTGCATGGGCTAAAAAAGATGAGCTGGAGCAGTACTTGCATATGTTGGAAGAGTCAGAAAAGCGCGATCACCGTAAAATCGGCAAGCAGCTTGATTTGTTTCATATGCAAGAAGAAGCTCCAGGTATGGTGTTTTGGCATCCTAAGGGCTGGGCACTGTGGCAGACGATTGAACAATATATGCGTAAGAAGCTTGATCAGCATGGCTATCAGGAAATTCGTACCCCGATGGTGATGGATCGCTCCTTGTGGGAGAAGTCTGGCCACTGGGAAAACTACCACGATGCAATGTTCACTACAGAGTCAGAAAAACGCGATTACGCGGTAAAACCGATGAATTGCCCAGGACATATTCAAGTCTTTAATCAAGGCCTGCGCTCCTATCGTGATTTACCATTGCGTTTTTCAGAGTTTGGCTCTTGCCATCGTAATGAGCCATCGGGCTCTTTGCACGGCATTATGCGCGTGCGCGGCTTTGTGCAAGATGACGCACATATTTTCTGTACCGAAGAGCAAGTGCAGTCAGAAGCCGCATCATTTATTGATTTGCTGCAAGAGGTCTATGCTGACTTTGGCTTTAATGAAATTTTGGTGAAGCTTTCCACTCGTCCGGAAAAACGTGTTGGCACAGAAGAAAGCTGGGATCATGCCGAGGCTGCATTGGCCGCTGCACTTGATTCTAAAGGCTTGGCTTTCGAGTATCAGCCAGGTGAAGGTGCCTTTTATGGCCCCAAAATTGAATTTTCATTAAAAGATTGTCTAGGTCGAGTGTGGCAATGTGGTACTTTACAGATCGATCCTAATTTGCCTGAGCGTTTAGGTGCTGAGTATGTTGGGGTTGATAACGCAAAACACCGTCCTTTGATGCTGCACCGCGCAGTATTAGGCTCGATGGAGCGTTTTATTGGTATTCTTATCGAAAATCACGCTGGTGCTTTCCCTGTTTGGCTAGCACCAACGCAGCTTGTGGTACTGAATATTTCGGATGCACAGCGTGAATATGCCGTAGAAGTGACCGAAAAACTCAAGTCTCTTGGTTTTAGAGCTCAAGCGGACTTGAGAAATGAGAAGATTACCTATAAAATTCGGGAGCATAGTCTGCAACGTCTTCCTTATCAGCTAATTATTGGTGATAAAGAGAAAGAGGCAGGCCTAGTGGCCGTGCGTAGCCGTACTGGTGAAGACTTAGGGCAGTTAACGATTGAAGCGCTCGTTGAGCGTCTAAAATCAGAAATGCCTCAGCTTTAACCTATGGCCGTCGCACGGTTTTGATTTTGAACGACTTGGAGAATCACAATAGCTTCTCAGGATAAAGAACCACGGATTAACGGTGAAATCACCGCCCGTGAGTTACGTTTGCAGGGTGTGGATGGCGAGCAGCTTGGTATCGTCAGCCTTTCCGAGGCTTTGGCTCTGGCCGAAGAGGCCAATGTTGATCTGGTGGAAATCGCACCAACAGCACAGCCGCCTGTTTGCCGCATTATGGATTACGGCAAATTTAAGTATCAGGACTCGAAAAAGAAACACGCCGCCAAGCAGAACCAGAAGCAGGTCCAGGTCAAGGAAATTAAATTCCGTCCAGGTACTGACGAGAACGATTACCAGATCAAACTGCGTAATCTGACTCGTTTCCTTGCCGAGGGCGATAAAGCAAAGATTACTTTGCGTTTCCGTGGTCGTGAAATGGCTCACCAAGAAATCGGTATGGCTCAGCTGAAACGTGTTGAAGCTGATCTGGGCGATTTGGTTGTGGTTGAGCAGTATCCGCGTCTGGAAGGGCGTCAAATGGTGATGATGTTGGCTCCTAAAAAGAAAGCCATCTAATTCCATTTGCAAAAAATGACCGGGCTAGCGGCTGCGTCTGGCAAGGTTGATTGTTTTTAAAGTCAGCCAGCAGCCGTAATAAAAACGTGGTGGCAGGTATTAAGTGCAAAGCGGGTAACCGCTATGGCGCCTGTCGCCCTATCTAACTCAGTAGTAGGAGTTCATCATGCCTAAGATGAAGACCAAGAGCGGCGCTAAAAAGCGCTTCAAGGTTCTCGGTGGTGGTGGCGTTAAGCGTAGTCACGCTTTCAAGCGTCACATCTTGACCAAGAAAACCACTAAGACTAAGCGCCAGCTGCGCGGTACAAGCATGGTCGATCCGTCGAACATGCCTTCTGTCCGTGCAATGTTGCCCTACGCATAACTAAAGGAAAAGACTCATGCCTCGCGTTAAACGTGGTGTTACAGCTCGTGCCCGTCATAAGAAAATCATCGCTCTGGCCAAAGGCTATCGTGGTCGTCGTAAAAATGTCTATCGTGTAGCCAAACAGGCTGTCATGAAGGCAGGTCAATACGCTTACCGTGACCGTCGTCAGAAAAAGCGTCAGTTCCGTCGCCTATGGATTGCGCGTATCAACGCTGCATCCCGTGAGTGCGGTCTGGCCTACAGCCGTTTCATGAACGGTCTGAAGAAAGCTGGTATTGAAGTTGACCGTAAGGTTCTCGCTGATATGGCTATTTTTGACAAACCGGCTTTTGCCCAGTTTGTTGAAGTAGCTAAGGCGAAATTAGCCGCCTAATCGGCTGGTCGACAAGAGGGGGAGGCTTCTGGCCTCCCTTTTTTATTCCTTTGGTTTAACCAAAGGGCTGCTTTTTCTGACTGTCTTAATTGATGCGTCAGCTTGAGCAAAACAATTTGCCTGAGATTGCCGCAAGATCATGGTTGATAACGTACAAGCGATTCTGGAAAAAGGCTTGGCTGCATTAAATGCAACCAATGACCCGAACGAACTTGAAAATGCCAAGGCGCAATTTATTGGCAAGCAGGGCGAGATTTCTGCGCTCTTAAAACAGTTAGCCACCTTGCCACCCGAAGAAAAAAAATCTTTTGGTGCAATCGTTAATCAGGCTAAGCAAGCATTTGAAGCCTCGCTTAATGCGCGTAGAGAATCTATTGCTCAAGATAAGCTGGCTAAGCAATTAGCGGCTGAAGCCTTAGATATCACCTTGCCTGGCCGTGGGCTGGCTGGTGGTGGCTTGCACCCAGTAACACTGGTGCGTCAGCGTATAGAAACGCTATTCCACTCTATGGGTTTCGCTGTGGCTGATGGCCCCGAAATCGAAACAGATTTTTATAATTTTGAAGCCTTGAATCTGCCGCCAGATCATCCTGCTCGCGGTATGGCAGACACCTTTTACGTGGAAGGTGGTGAAGTATTGCGCACGCATACTTCCCCTATTCAAGCGCGTTATATGGAAAGCCATGAGCCGCCGATTAAGATTATCGCGCCGGGTCGTGTTTACCGTGTTGATTCTGATGCTACGCACTCGCCGATGTTCCATCAGATGGAAGGCCTGTGGGTTGATCAAGATGTTTCATTTACCGATTTAAAAAGTGTGATTGTCAGCTTTCTGCGCCAGTTCTTTGAGCGTGATGATCTGGAAGTGCGCTTTCGCCCTTCATTCTTCCCGTTTACCGAGCCTTCCGCCGAGATCGATGTAAAGTGGTCTAAAGGTTGGATGGAAGTGGGGGGCTGCGGCATGGTGCATCCTAATGTACTAAAAAATGTCGGTATTGATAGCGAGAAATTCACAGGCTTTGCCTTTGGTATTGGTCTAGATCGTTTTGCAATGCTGTATTACGGCGTGAATGATTTGCGCCTCTTCTTCGAGAACGATATTTCCTTCCTCGAGCAGTTCAAGTAATTGCTGCTGTTTAAAAAAGGAGTGCAGCTAAAGCGTAATACTTGCTTTAGCTGACTTGGCTTTTTCTAGCGGATGTTTAATTCTCCGCGTGTCGTGGGTGCGAGTGATGAAATTTTCTGAACAGTGGTTGCGTAGCTGGGTTAACCCAGCACTAAATTCTGAGCAACTGGCGCATTTATTAACGATGGCCGGTTTAGAAGTAGAAGAAAATGACCCTGCAGCGCCTGAGTTTACTCAAGTGTTTGTGGCAGAGGTGCTGTCTGTTACTAAGCATGAAAATGCTGACAAACTCAATGTTTGTACTGTAAATGTGGGTGAAGCTGAGCCACTGCAAATTGTATGTGGCGCACCGAATGTGGCCCCAGGTATTAAAGTGCCTTGCGCCCGAGTTGGTGCGGCCTTGCCTGGCGATTTTAATATCAAAAAAGCTAAAGTTCGTGGGGTTGAGTCTTTTGGCATGCTCTGCTCGGGTGACGAATTAGGCATGCCCAGCGATGTAGATGGCTTAATGATTTTGCCTAGCGATGCGCCTATTGGCATGTCGATTCGCGAATATTTACAGCTTAATGATCGCTTGCTGACATTAAAGCTCACGCCAAATCGCACGGATTGTTTATCCATTAAAGGCATTGCCCGTGAAGTGGCGGCTTTAACGGATGCAGCTCTCACATCTGTGGAAACACCAGCAGTCGTACCTTGTTGTGATGACGTGATCTCCGTGGCATTAAATGCAGATGCCGCTTGCCCACGCTACGCTGGTCGTGTGATCAAAAATGTAAACCAAGCTGCCGCTACCCCAGATTGGATGAAACAACGCTTAGAGCGTTCGGGTTTACGCTCGATCTCGGCGATTGTTGATGTAACTAATTATGTGTTGCTAGAGCTTGGTCAGCCTATGCATGCTTTTGATGCAGATAAGCTAGAAGGCGGTATTCAGGCTCGTTTTGCTAAGCCTGGCGAAAAGATTACGCTGCTCAATGAAAAAGAGCTAACGCTTGAAGCCGATATGCTGGTGATTGCGGATAGCGTGAAGCCTTTAGCGCTGGCTGGCATTATGGGCGGCTTAGATTCTGCTGTAGTCGCTGGCACACGCCATATCTTTTTAGAATCAGCCTTCTTTGCACCTAGTGTCATTACTGGGCGCTCACGCCGCGTTGGTTTTAGCTCAGATAGCTCGCATCGTTTTGAGCGTGGCATTGATTTTGCTAATGTGCTGAATGCGCTTGAGCGTGCCAGCCAACTGATTATTGAAATTTGTGGTGGTGAAGCCGGCCCAGTTACAGAAGCTGTGGCAGAGCTGCCAGCACGCCCAGCTGTGGCATTGCGTGTATCGCGCGTGGCCAAGGTGTTGGGCATTTCTTTATCTGCTGATGAAATCCTTGCGCTGCTGGCACGTTTGGCCTTGCCAACGTCAGTGGCAGGCGATGTTATTACCGTAACCCCGCCGTCGTTCCGTTTCGATATTGTGATTGAAGAAGATTTAATCGAAGAAATTGCCCGCCTATTTGGCTACGACAATATCCCCGTTGCGCCATCTGCATCACGTCAGGTGATGCTGCCGCAGCCGGGCAATCTTCGAGCAACTTCTGCTTTGAAAAAATTAATGGTTTCTCGAGATTATTTCGAAGCGATCAGCTACGCCTTTGTTGAAGAAAAATGGGAAGCAGATTTTGCGGGTAATACCAGCCCGATTAAATTGCTAAACCCAATCTCCAGCCAAATGAGTGTAATGCGCTCTAGCCTATTTGGCGGTTTGATCTCAGCCTTGCAAGGCAATATCAAACGCAAGCAAGAGCGTGTACGCCTGTTTGAATTGGCTCGCGTATTTCATGGCAAGGACGCCAGCGCTCAGCCAGAAAAACTAGCTGGTTTAGCTTGGGGGCATCGCACTGCAGAGCAGTGGGCTAGCGCTAAGCAACAAATTGATTTTTATGATGTAAAAGCCGATGTAGAAGTATTGCTTGCTCCATGCCAAGCAGAATTCCGCCGTGCCGACCATCCAGCCCTACATCCTGGCCGCGCTGCCGAAGTGTTGTTAAACGGCGTCGTGGTTGGTGTGATTGGCGAGCTGCATCCTAAATGGGTGCAATCGTACGATTTAGGCACAGCGCCAGTCTTGTTTGAATTGGATGTAGCTGCACTTGTAAGCGTTGAACAGCTTACAGCGAAGCCTGTATCCAAACTACAAGTTGTTCGCCGTGACCTTGCCTTGCTGGTAGATGAAAGCTTGTCTGTGGCAACACTACAAGCCGCCTTCACCAATCTGAATAACCCGCTCCTTATAGCATCGGAAGTGTTCGATGTCTACCGAGGAAAAGGCGTTCCAGAGGGTAAAAAAAGCCTTGCTTTCAAGATGTTAATGCAAGATACTCACAAAACTCTTACTGATGAGGAAGTCGACGCCGTTGTCGCGGATATGCTCCGTGCCGCTGAAGTAAACGGTGCGACGTTGAGAGTCTAATGCTAATGCAGTATACCCCCCCTACTATGATGACACTTACTAAAGCTGACTTAGCGGATATGTTGTTCGATAAGGTTGGCTTGAATAAGCGTGAAGCGAAAGACATGGTCGAAGCCTTCTTCGAGGAAATCCGCACGTCCCTTTCTGAGGGCGATTCGGTAAAACTCTCCGGCTTTGGCAATTTTCAGCTCAGAGACAAGCCACAACGTCCTGGGCGCAATCCTAAAACAGGCGAAGAAATCCCCATCTCCGCACGGCGCGTGGTTACCTTTCACGCCAGTCAAAAGCTGAAGGGAATGGTCGAAAGTCACTATGCAAAGCACCAGCCTCGTCATACCGACCAGTGATCTACCCTCTATCCCAGCTAAACGCTACTTCACCATTGGTGAAGTAAGCGAGCTGTGCGGGGTAAAACCGCATGTGCTGCGTTACTGGGAGCAGGAGTTCACGCAATTAAAGCCCGTAAAGCGGCGCGGCAATCGGCGTTACTATCAGCACCATGAAGTACTATTGGTGCGTCGAATCCGCTCACTACTTTATGAACAAGGCTTTACCATCAGCGGTGCCCGCAACCAACTATCCACACTTCGAGCAGAAGGGGATAGTAGAGGTGAGGGCACCACAGTGACAGAATTGCGTCATGAATTAGAAGCACTACTTGCGTGGCTGGATGACTAGCCAAGCAAGGGGCCGTAAGATATAATGCGTCCCTGAGTTCGGAATGTGGCGCAGCCCGGTAGCGCACTTGCATGGGGTGCGAGGGGTCGGAGGTTCGAATCCTCTCATTCCGACCAGTTAAGGTCTTGTTTTATAAGGTTTTTATCATGCTATTTTCCTTTTTGCAGTGCTTCTAATTAAGGTCAATGCGGGACTTTTGCGGGACATCAAGTCCGTGACCGTATTTGCTGCTTTGATTAGTTGGTCGATTTCTGCTGCTGAATAGTGTGTTGTTACGTTTCCGTTGGTGTGGCCAAGTAGTACTTGTCGGTCTTCGTGGCTTACACCTGCGGCGCGTAATCTTCTTCCGAATGTGTGCTTTAAGTCATGCACCCTTACATTTGAAAATCCCTCACTTACCGACCTTCCTGTTTCGAGCGCCATCTTTTCGGCTGCTCTTACGCGTGCTTTTCGCCATGCATGGTCGCTCATGCGGTTTAAGCAGCCGCCTTTATACGAAAAAACATAAACATCGTTAATCCCTCGCATTGATTCAATGACGCTTTTTGCTACGTCGTTTAGGATTACCACGCGGTCTTCACCATTTTTAACGCCCCTTGCTGTTGATCGTCCGCCAAAGTTCCACGGTATTACAAAAACACTGGCTTCTAGCTCTGGGATGTTGATCTCCCACTCCCAACGCAGTTTTGTAACCTCCTGCTCGCGTGTCCCTGTATTCATTTTAAACAAAGCCATTTTCTCAAGATGTGCTGGTAATTCTTGCAGCAAATAGCGTTGCTCATCAAAATTAAGCGGGTAGGCTTGGCGCTTATCTATTTTTTCATCCAGCTTGGTAATCATCGGCGATGATTCGAGCCATGTCAGCCCTTGCTCATCTCGCCACTTTCTTGCAGCAAGGTTTAAAACACGAATTACTTTTTCAATTGCCATATTGATGGTTCGGTTACCCACTTCTTTTTTTCTGGCCGCAATGAATTCGCCCAGCGTTCCATCGTGGATTCTGTTTAATGGCAAGTCGCCGATAAAACTATCAAGTTGTGAAAAGATCAATGCCGTTAAACTAATAGACGGCTGGTCTACAAAATCAATAAGGTACTTAGTTGCAGCTTCGCGCCAGATCCAGCCTTGGCGCTCGCCATAAACAATCGACTTGCGTAAGCCTTCTAAGCGATGAATTAAGAAGCGTTCCGCTTCTTCTTTGCTGCTTGTTCCAGTGCTTTCGCAAAGTCGACCGTACCCCTTGATTTGCTTATCGATGTGCCACGTACCCGACCTGAGCACGAGGCCTGTAATCCCTTTTGTTGCCACGTCGATTCCTTTGCTTGCTTATCAACTGGCTCACTTTTGCGATCGCCAGTCTGCATGGGTATTTTTTGGCCGTCAATTTTTAGGTAGCCGCATGAGGCCTTATAGTCTTTGACCCATTCATCTAAATCTAGCCTGTCGAAGGCTACCCCTTGGTTGCCAATCGGGACGGCTAGAACACGCGGCTCTACGCTTTTATTGAACTCTCGTTCATCCATTCCCAAGTAAGCTGGGGCATCACGCTTTCTGATTAGCCTGGGCAGTATCTGCATTTTCTTGCCTTTGATTATTTTGTGTTGGTGTGGGTATTGGCCCGATGAATTCAAAAGCTGCCATGCCATAAGTTAATCGTTTTGGATTGGCGATATATAGAATCTGCCATTCCTGCTTTAGGTGAGCACGCCACCAGTAGTGGCCGCTCTCGGTTAGATCCTTTATTCGCAATATATCCATTACCTACCTGCTATTTCTTTGCATTGCTTTACTAAGAGTTCTTTACCATTAAAATATGGACGCCCTAAGATATGTTGTGCTGTTGCTGCCACTCTCGGAACTTGTCCATTCCCAAGGGCTTTAATTCTGTCCACCCGATAGGCCAGCCCATTAACCACTCGACCCACTCGGGGTTCAGTTGGCCACTCTCTGCTGATACACACATTGATAGGCCTATTTGTTTTTTTATCGCTATTCGGCGTTGGATGCACGGGTTGGAAAGATTCCCCCTGTCGTGATGATCGCTGGCGGTTGGTGTAGGCCACATTTTCACCGCCGTTTGAAGATCTATTCGATGGCCAACTCTTGATGGCCCAGATCCGTTCTTGCTTGAAACGCGTGGCGTTGGCCACTTTGTAGGTGTATTTACTTGTTGAGCTAGGCTTGTCCCGCTCATCCCCTCTGTTATTTTTCCACCCCTCGTCCCGTCGGTTGCTGATGGGGTGCTCCACATTTTCACTGCACTTGCTAATCCCATGCCGGCATTCTTTGAGCTGCCCGGAAGATTGTAATTTCCACATACTGTTGGAGTGGGCCAAAATCCAGATGCGGTCTCGCTTATGGGGCGCATCAAGGTCGGATGCTGATATACAACCCCATTGCGCGTCATACCCCATTTGGGCAAGATCACTGATGACCAAGGCAAGGCCTCTGGAAACAAGCATTGGTGAGTTCTCCACGAGGACGAAGCTAGGTCGTACTTCACTGATAATTCGTGCCATTTCTCGCCAGAGTCCAGACCGTTCCCCATTAATTCCAGTTCCAGATCCCGCTGCGGATATATCTTGGCACGGGAATCCGCCAGATATGACGTCAACAATTCCTTGCCACGGTCGTCCGTTAAAACTACACACGTCAGACCAAATTGGGAAAGGCGCGAGGCAGCCATCATTTTGTCGTTGCGCCAGAACTTGTGCGGCGTAGGCATCACGCTCAACGGCGCAGACAGTGCGCCATCCGAGCAATTTACCCCCGAGTATTCCGCCACCAGCGCCTGCGAAAAGAGCCAGCTCATTCATATTCCTTATCCATAATGTGTAATGCCTGCAATTTGCTTTGCTTTTATTCGCTTGGCGTTTTGTTCTTGCCAGTCTTTGGCGCATTCCTCACAGCAGAAGACGGCGTCGTTTGTGGCCACAGCGCTGCACCAGCGGCATTCACCATTAGGCAGGGGTGTTTTGTCTTGGCTAAGCTTGGCGGCTTCAAAATGGCGGGCGATGGTATCGCTGCGCATCCTCTCTTCTAAATCACATGTGCGGTCAATTGAGTCGCTCATAGTTAATTCCTTTTCATTGATGGTTATTGCGGCTGGTTTTTGCGTATTCAAATACAGATGCAAGGCTGCTTACTCCCCCCAATCTTCATCAAATACGGGGGGAAGCCATGCTGTTTTGCCTTCGGCATTGATTCCCCAGCTACCGGCTGCAATCAAAGCGGGAAACTCTGCTTTAAAGTCCGCATCTTCGGCGCGGAATACCTCGGTAAGCCTCTGAAATTCGGCTTTATGTTCAGGGGTCGAACAGTTATTTACACAAGTCCAAGTGCTCGCGGCTTCGCCGCTGCGCTGAGAATCAACAGCCAAGTCAAAACCAAGGGCTGACTTTTCTATGACTTTGCTGAGCGTGTCGTCACGGCCCCAGTTCACGTCCCATTCGTGTAACTTGGTTTTGATGCGTTCAACAATCACGCCATTCGGTGCACGCACCACCACGGCAGAGACAATCGAGCGCACTTCACCGTATTTGTTAACTGGGTCGATGAGTTCGCCGGTGCTTTCATCCGGCACTAAGGCATTTTCATAGCCAATCTTGTAGCCGTGCTGCACACGCTTAAATGCTTTAGCGAACTTGGCCCAGTCGCCCACGTCAGCAGCACGGTGCAAATCGTTTAAGATAATGAGGTTTTCTTGCTCGAATAAATCGGCTTTGCGCAGCTCGCGCCACATCGTGACCGGTGGCTGGCCAATGGTTTGAAATTGGCGGATACGGTTGACACTTGCCCAGGCACGAACCAGCTCGGCACCCATTGGGGCTGAGTAACCCGATTCAAAATCTAAATCCATATGTGCGCCATCGATGTTCTTGCACAGATACTTGGCGATATAACCCACCGCCGAACCCTTGCTAGGGTCGATGTTTTCAATAGTAAAGCGATGCTCATCAGCGCCTGCCTCGTCGCCATCTTCTTCTAGCGCTTTGGCTTCAAACAGTGCCAGCATCAAATCGGCGCGGTCGGCTTCGCACCACAGCAGCAAATGCCAATGCGGCGTGCCGTCGGCGTGTGGCTCGACAACACGAATACCAAACGGGGATAAATCGCGGTGCTTCCATAGGGCGCGTAAATTGGCCCACAATTTGCATAAATATTGATGGGTATCGCGTGGGGATGGCTCGCCAAAGGCTTTATATTTCTTGCTGCAAGCGTGATATTTAGACGGCGCAGTTAATGTGACAAAGAAGCCAGGCATGCCCAGCTCGGTGGCTAGTTCTTCCATGCCGCGCACCCGCACCATTAGCTCAGTGCGGCGAATAGCAGGATTAGAAACACCACGACGGCTTAGCTCTTCAAGCGTGGCGGTAAAGCCTTTCTCGTTGGTCGCTTCGGCCTTTTGCAGTGCTTTTTTATTGTTTTCATTACGAATACGGATGCGTAAAGCGGTGGCTGCTGTGACATAAGCATCTTGATGCTTACCTACATCGCCTAACCTGATATGGGCATGTTCTACGGTAAACGTCACTGCACGTTTTAAACGGCCACGCCACCAAGTTGGATCGCATAAGCGCTTGGTCATGGCCTCAAATTGCTCTGGCTCCATGCCGCTTAAATCGAGTTCTAGCCCATGATCGGCAGCGATGTTGACCGCCTCAAGCATAAAATAGGGGCGTAGCAAGCTATCGTCTTTACGGCCTGCTTTAGCCTTACTCACCACATCGCCACATTGTTCTGCGGCCTTGCGGGCAATATCGCCCAGCTCGATGTCGTCGCACTCAATTGGCAGCAAGGTGGCGCGTAATTTATTAGCAAACTTGCGGACAAAGTCGTTGGCGTTGGGCACAGCAGCGAGGCCCGCTGCTTTGCTTAATTTGCGCCACTTACTACGCAAGCTGTGCTTGAGCTGATCGGGCATGCCAATGAGAAGCTTTTCAACATTGGCGGCTTCTTGACGCGCTTGCTGTGCGTAAACCTGCTGATGCCAGCGACTTTGTGCGGCGGCGCTCATTACGCGTCCATCGCCTGTGGTGCTCGGCGGTCTTCGCCACGAGTGAGTGGTGAAGCGCGTAGCGCCTTCATGCGGGCGGCGGTGTCTATATCAAAGCGCTGATTAATTTCAGCCAGTCCACCTCCGCAAGCATTCAATAAATGGGTAAGGGGCAGCATGCTTAAACCATCAATATTTCTGAAGGTAGCGCCTTGGATCAGTGGGCGTAGCTGCGCATTAAACTCAATGACTAGATTCTGTATTTGAGCGAGTAAAGCGCGGTTGTCTGAGCTAAGCGGTAAGTCGGCTTGCTTGTCTGATGTGGGGATGGTTTCGGGTTGAATAGCAACCCACGCGGCCACCGGTTGGCAGTTTAGAAGCGTTTGCATTTTTGCCAACTCAAGGCTACGCACATCAAGATTGATCTTCTTTGCATTGCAGCGTTTAGGCTCCAATGTATTGATGACTCTTGGCGTAAAGGGTTGGGCTAATTGCTCTGCGGTGGCGGCCATCGTTTTATCCAGACGTAACAAAGCCCTGATGGCTGTTTAACAGGCATCAGGAGGCTTCAGAATGTGGGGTTTTATTGCTGAGGTTTAGAGCGCGAGGGAGAGCTGGTCTTTCTTAAACTTATCGTCATTGGCCGGTGGGAATTCCGTCCATTTAAAGACTTCCTGATCTTTGTTGTAGTTGGCTATTTCTGCCTCGGTGATCTGGAAACCGACTTTTAATCTAGCGCCGCAACTTCGGCAGCCGATTTGGGCGGTAGTGGCTGTTGGAGTAATCCGGACGCTGGTTCGCGTATGCGTTTTAGAATTACAGTATGGGCAATGAATTTCTACAGCCATGTCGCTGCTCCTAATCCAATAAGACTAATCAGTAAAATGAAAGCAACAGCAGGCCAATAGCGACGAGTATTTGTTTGCTTATTATGCGTAGGTTCAGCATCTTTCTCTTCGCGACACTTCCATACCGCTTTAACTTGAAGTACCACATCTACGAGAGCAAGACAGCTTCGACACTGTACTTGAGCTTTTGTAGCCACTGGAGTCATTCTGGTACTTAATCGTGTAATGGTTCCTGAATTGCAAAATGGGCAATAAACTTCTAACGCCATGATGATTACTCCAAAGCTAACAAAAACTACAAAAGCAAAAGGCAGAGCCACAAACGACTACCATTCGTCGGGTAAAGCGCTTATATTTCTCTACGAAACGTAATCGCGCATTAAGCAACAGCGGCTTGTTCTATCTCGGTAAGTGCAATGTCTTCTATGTCTTTTAGCTCTTCCTCTGGGATTTCAACCCCACGATAAGCCAAGCCTTCTAAGATCAGTAATCGGCACATAGAAGCAACAGACCTTGATTCTTGCTTTGCGATAGAACCCACAACGGGGTGCTCAATAGTTGTTAATCGTAAATTGATGCCTCGGCGGCTGAGTAGGCCGCGCGGCGCTCTGGGCATCGTCTGATCACCTGCCTCGTTTTCTATCATTGTTTAAGTTACCATTAAGGTTATTTAGAGTGTCACTAAGCGACTTGCCTGAATCTATGAATCGATTATCCGTAACATCATCGGAGTTGTCAAACACCAAGCAGAGAATGCTCGGGGTTTCGGAGCGACTTAAAGAGGAAAGAAAGCGCCTTGGTTTGTCCCAAGAAATGGCTGCAAACGCGCTTGGCATCTCAGTTGATTCGCTTTATGGTTACGAAAAGAATAAAACGAATCCTCCTGTTTCGGTACTTTTGCCATTTTCTGATTTAGGGGCTGATGTTCTTTATATTGTGACGGGACAGCGTAGCTCGGCCAGCTTGCCTGAGCCAGAACAGCAACTGATTACCGCATTTCGCTCTGCATCGGCAGAGGGGCAATCCGCTATTCTTACGACGGCTACAGCGCTATCAGGTGCAGCACCTATCAGCAAGAAGCCTAAATCGACTACAACCCAAATTTTTAATGGTGAAGTCGGCCAGAACATATCAGGCGGATTTAAAGGCGACCATGTTTTCCATTTTGGTAAGAAATAGCCCTGAGATACCCCAATAAGTTGTGCCATCAAAAGACCATAAAAAGCAGCGACCTAAAATAGGACGCTGCTTTTTTTATTGGGGGGCGAATCTGCATTTTGCAGATTTTTTTTATGGCTAAAATATAAATGAAAGATCAATTTTTTTCAGATGATGTTGCTATTGTTTCCAGTAAAAGGATTCAGATTAATCATGCTCATTTTCACCGCTCTGCCTCCCCCCGATTACTCTTGGCCGCCTGTATATTGCTGTCTTTTGCGCTGGGTGTGGTGACAGGCAGGGACTATCTGCCTGTTCGGTATTCAGTAGAGGACAAGCCCGCCATGACAGAGCAAAAGGTTGACTCACTGGTACTGACAATCAATGCGAGTGCTGCGGTATAGGTCGTAGGCAAACAAAAGCCCCTGATAGGCAGGGGCTTGGTTATTTTTGGTTATGCGAATCAGGCAACTAATCGAGCAGCGGTTGCATCAACATGCACTTTGTCAAAAGCGCAGAACAAGCCTCGGCCATCCTCTCCCGCTTCAATAATCCCCGCATCGCGTAGCTTTGTAGCATCTCGATGTACCGCTTTGACCTCTCGACCTAATTTTTTGGATAGCTCGCGCACAGATAGCTTGTCGGATTCAAGCAAGGCATGGAGTAATGCCCAGCGGCCACAGCCCAAAGTATCAAACAATTCTTCTGCACTATTGAAGGCGACAATCTCGCCTTGAACTTCACCATTCATTGCAGCAATGGCGCGGCGCGTGACTTCCGCGTTGTCCATTATGGTGATTGTTAATGTCTTCATATTTTGAGGTATCAACATCGCTACCTTTAATCCTTTTATATGTATAACTCTGGAGTTATTGACTGGTTTGTTTTTTGGGGTTATAGTAACTCTATCAGCAACAAGGAAGGCCAGTTGAATGACGAGTACAGAACTTATAAAACTGCTGATGACAGATGGTTGGTACAAAGTTGCAACGAAGGGGAGCCATCATCAATACAAACACCCAACGAAGCAAGGGCGAGTCACTGTTCCACACCCTAAGAAAGATTTACCAATCGGAACGATTAACAGTATTAAGAAACAAGCTGGCCTGAAGTAGGGCCGGTTTTTTTCCTGACAGTATTGGAGCTAAAAATGTTTTATCCCATTGCAATTGAGTTAGGCGATGATCAGCACGCATTTGGCGTTATTGTTCCTGATTTACCTGGCTGCTTTTCGGCTGGTGAAACATTGGATGAGGCCATTAGTAATGCGAAAGAGGCTATTTCTTTGCACTTGGAAGGACTAGCTGAAGATGAAGATGCAATCCCTGAAGGGAGCATGGTTGCCGCTCATGTTGGTAAGCCAGAATATGCAGGTTTTATATGGGGCGTTGTTGAGATGGATATCTCGCGCTACTTAGGTAAAGCTGAAAAAATCAATGTGACTTTACCTGGCTTATTAATTCATCGTATTGATGCCCGCACTAAAAACCGTAGTGGCTGGCTAGCAGAGGCTGCGATTGAAAAAATCGCCAGAGAAGCTCACGCTTAATTTATTGAGTGTTGTAAAATGATTCATACAAAACAACGGCGGCCAGATGGCCGCCGTTTTTGTTTACTCGCTCACTTCGCTGGCTTTGACTTCCAACTCCAAAGCCGTGGTGTAGCCGCTGTCGCTTAAGCTATGCACTACGCGGGTGATGATCCAGTCTTGCTGGTCGATGATGGGCTTAAAGCCTGACACGCTGGCGGGCAGTTCTGGAAACAACTCGGGGCGGCCATAGGCTAGCGTTAAGGAGAATTGCGCTACGCCACGTTGCAGTTTTTCCCATTCGGCTTTTGCGGCTCGTTCTGCATTGGTTTTGCTGGCGTAAACGTGTCTTAGGGTTTTGACGTTATCGTCCGCGCCCTGGATGACTTCGCCTTGCCCTGGGCCTGCTGCTTTCTTCTTTCTTGGTTTGCGTTTTACTGTGGTGGTTTCTTTCTTGGCAGTTTTGGTGTTTTGCCATGTGGCTTTTACGCCGCTATACGCGCCTCGATCCGCAATACCAAAGCGGTGGCCGTCGCCAGATTGGCGGGTGATCTGCACTTTGCCTAGCGGTTTGCCGCTGGCGGTGGTGGCTTGGCCCGCTTTCATAAAGATCAGCCGGCTATTTTTTACCGTGGCAATGGCATCAAACATTTTAGCGATGCGGCTTAAGAAGCTGGCGTCGCTTTCATTGGTTTGGTCGATATGGCTGATAGCCTGCTTGGCTAGGCTGGGGCCGATGCTGTGCTCAATCTTGTTTTGCTTGCTGATGGTTTCTACAATCTGCCCCAGCGTGGTTTTATGCCACGATCTTTCTTTTTTTACCGATAGGCCAGCGCGTAAATCGGCACTACGGGCGCGAATGGTAAGCTGATCCGGTGCGCCGCTGTGCTCGACTTCATCCACCGTATATTGGCCCTTATCGACTAAGCCGCTATCCGACCAGCCCAGCGATACGGTAACGATGGCACCGCGTGGCGGAATCTCTAGCAGGCCGTCGCTATCGTCCAGCACTAAATCCAGTTGATCTGCTTCAAAGCCGCGATTGTCTGTCAGGCTAATTGATACCAGCCTATCGTTGATCAGCTTAGTAATATCCTTTGCGCCGACCATGATTTTAAAGGCTCTGTCTGCATTAATAGTTGAAAAGGATATTTTTTCCTATCGCCTGCTCAATCCCTGATTTTGCTGTGATATTTTTGCCTGCACGGTCTAACCATCGCCGCCAGCCTAAATAGCTTTCTAA